>JAYTQI010000089.1:0-2309 GCA_043746825.1 Hyphomicrobium sp.
GACTACGTCAAATCTCATGGCTGGATGAAAAACCGTGCCGAAGGCCGGATGATCTCGATCGTAGGAGACGCCGAGCTTGATGAGGGCAATATCCACGAAGCCCTAATTGAAGGTTGGAAACAGGGTATCCGCAACACCTGGTGGATCATTGATTACAATCGCCAGAGCTTGGACGCTGTCATTCGCGAGGGCCTTTGGCAGAAGTACGAGGCTATGTTCAGCAATTTTGGCTGGGATGTGGTCATCATCAAGTATGGCGCACTGATGAAGGCGGCCTTCGCAGAGGCGGGCGGCGAAGCTTTGCGTGATTGGATCGATCACTGCCCGAACCAGCTTTATGCAGCACTGTGTTTCCAAGGTGGTGCGGCATTCCGGAAGAAGCTGCTGGCAGAGTTTGCAGGAAATGCTGATGTTGGTGCGCTTATTGAGCGGCGCTCTGACGACGAATTGCTCGCCTTGATGTCGAACCTCGGTGGTCACGACATGACGAGTGTTCTCGATGCCTTCCACAGTATCGATCATGACCGGCCCGTTTGCTTTATCGCCTACACGATTAAGGGCGTCGGTTTGCCGTTTCAGGGTCACAAAGATAATCACGCTGGCCTGATGTCGGCGGCGCAGATCGCGACTTTGGCGAAGAAATTTGGCATCCGGCCCGGGCACGAGTGGGACAAGTTTGAGGGCCTGCCGTTTGGAGCTTCCAAGATCGAAGCGTTTCTTGCGCAAGTCCCCTTTGTGCAACAGGGCCGCCGCAGACTGACATCACCCAAAATTACCGTCCCAGAAAAGCTCGAATGCCCGCGCCTCAGCGCCATGTCGACACAACAGAGCTTCGGGCTCATCCTCAATGCGCTGGCGCGGACGGAGAGTGAATTCGCTTCCCGCATTGTCACGGCGTCGCCAGACGTTACTGTCTCGACGAACCTTGGCTCTTGGGTTAACCGGCGCGGGCTTTATGCCAAGGAGCAATTGCTCGATACCTTTAAGCAAGAGAAGATCGCATCCAGCTTCACCTGGGATTACACGCCGAAAGGCCAGCATATAGAGCTTGGTATTGCGGAAATGAATTTATTCATTCTGCTATCGGCGTTGGGCTTGTCGCACACCATCAACGGCGAGCGTTTGCTGCCTATTGGCACTGTTTACGATCCGTTTGTTGAGCGCGGGCTCGATGCCTTGAACTATGCTTGCTATCAGGATGCGCGCTTTATGATTGCCGGGACGCCGGCTGGCATATCGCTGTCGCCTGAAGGCGGCGCGCATCAGTCTGTGAAAACGCCTTTGATTGGGATGTCGCAGCCGGGTCTTGCGTCGTTCGAGCCAGCTTATTCCGATGAACTCGCAGCGATCATGGCCTGGGGCTTTGACTATATGCAACGCGACGGAAGCGGCGCAGGGCAAGCCGAGTCCACATCCGCAGACGATGCCGGTGGTTCGGTATATTTGCGGCTCTCGACGAGGACCATTGCGCAGCCGGCGCGCGAAATATCGGCGGACCTTTCACAGGCCATCATTCGTGGTGGCTATTGGTTGATAACGCCAAGCACGAAAACAGAAGTCGTTATCGCATACACCGGCACAGTCGCACCTGAAGCCATCGAAGCCGCCAAA
Source organism: Hyphomicrobium sp. (assembly GCA_043746825.1). Taxonomy (GTDB): domain Bacteria; phylum Pseudomonadota; class Alphaproteobacteria; order Rhizobiales; family Hyphomicrobiaceae; genus Hyphomicrobium_B. Next base: position 1,612 of record JAYTQI010000089.1, read on the forward strand.
CTGCTCAATGCACAAGGCGTTGCTGCGGCAGTGCTAAGCGTGACGTCCACTGACAGACTTCACAGCGGTTGGACGTCAGCGGCGCAGCAGCGGCGGCGCCACCACGCATCAGAGCAGAGCCACATTGAAGATCTGCTGGCCACAATCCCGCGCGATTGCGCAATATTGACAGTGCTTGACGGTCATCCCGCAGCGCTGGGCTGGCTGGGAAGCGTGCTCGGTCATCGCACGGCGGCGCTTGGTGTTGAGAAGTTTGGGGAGTCTGGCACCATCGCCGATCTCTATGCCATCCACGCCATTGATACGGCATCCATCATCGAGACGGCGCAGGAGCTGCTATCGCCCCGCGCCAGCCAGAAACGGCAACTCAAGGCGTCATGAAACTTGGGCTGCTGCGGGTTTTTTGACGGGCGGCAAGTCAGTGCACACGCCTTCAAAGACTTCCGCGGCCATACCGATAGATTCGCCTAACGTTGGATGCGGATGAATGGTCTTGCCGATGTCGGTCGCATCCGCGCCCATCTCGATGGCGAGGCAGACCTCACCGATGAGGTCACCTGCGTGCGTGCCAACAATGCCGCCGCCGATAATGGCGTGGGTCTCGGCATCAAACAGCAACTTGGTGAAGCCTTCATCCCGGCCGTTGGCGATGGCGCGTCCCGAGGCAGCCCAGGGGAAAACCGCGCGGCCAAATTTCG
>JAYTQI010000090.1:0-5042 GCA_043746825.1 Hyphomicrobium sp.
AATTCCACCGATTCCGTGATCTCTGCCGGATTGTTGCTGCTCTGCAAAGCTGTCGCCAGTTGGACCCGGATCAGGGGGCTGTCAGGCGCGAGTTTGAGGGCCTGGCGCAGATTTGGGATGGCCGCGGCATTCCGGCCCGACCGCATCAGGAAGTCACCTTTGACTTCGTAGAAATAGCCATTGGTTGGCTGCTCTTTAATTAGGCCATCCAGCTCGGCAAGAGAGGCTTCAAGCGCGCCGCTGCCACCTTGAAAAAACCGCGCGATGGCCCGGCCATAACGGGCAGGCAAAGATTTATCGCTCATCGGATAGCGGTTAAACACGATACCCGGGCGCTCAAGATAACCGGCGAGTTTTGCGCGCATCAGGTCGTGGCGCTGCTGCAGGGCCTCTGGGTCTTTCTGACCGGCGTAAGGACTTGCGGCGACAATATCTCTGAGGCGCGCCAGGCGGTCGGTCGCAACGGGATGTGTGCGCACAAACGGATCTTGGAATTGCGCGCCAACGTACTCCTGCTGCTGGAAGCGCTCGAACGTCTCCAACATGCCCTGGCCGGATTGATGGGTGGCGTTGAGATATTTAAGGCCGGCTTGGTCCGCCGCCGACTCTTGCGAGCGGCGCTCAGAGAGAATGCCGCGCAAAATGACTTCGTTGCCGCCCTGCAAGACAGCTTGCCCCGCGCTGGCGGTATCGCGGTCGCCCGTGGTCGCGCCGCCGATCAGGGCGCCGATGCCGATGATTTGGGTCAGCAAGGCGCGCGTCTGATCCTTGGCGATGCGAATTCTGAGCGCCGCCATGTGTCCGCCCGCGATATGCCCGCTCTCATGGGCGATGACGCCAATGACTTCGTTGGGAGTCTTGGCCTGCATCAGCGTGCCGGTGTGTATAAAGAGGTTGTTGCCGTCGAGCACGAAGGCATTAAACGCTTCGTTCTTGATAATGCGGACTGTGACGCGGCCGGAGCCAAGTCCTGCAACCTTCAGGATTGGCCGGGCATAGTCCGCCATCAGGGCTTCGATTTCGCTGTCGCGAATGAGCGGCAGTCCTTGCGCGGAAGCTAACCCGCACATGCTGGCCATCGTGACGAGCCCGGCAGCGGCCACGACGGCTTGACGGCGGAGCTTCATAGAAATTTTGTCCAATCTAGCGGGCATCCAGTGTGGCACTCAGCTTAGGCTGCGTTGCAGACATCGATCTTCCGCAAGGTATGGGGCTGTGGTGTGGCCGTCAAACGCAAGTGTCTCAGCACGCTGATCGCGATGATTGAGATGACGCAAAACACGGTGAAGATTGCCCGTCTGTGACGAACCGGCATGAACGATCCACATTGGGGCGGGAGCAAGGCAAGGTAGAGGATCTTGCAGGCTTCAAATCAAGGTGACACAAGGAATTATGACAGACAAAAACCGGCTACTGCATCCTCGGCCAGAGCCATTAAAGCTTAAGCTCGCATCGCTACGCAGCCAGATCCAAAGTTTCATCGTCATGGACGTGATGCGGGCGGCGGCGGCGCGCGAGCAAGCCGGTCATGATATTATCCACATGGAGGTTGGCCAGCCCAGTACGGCGGCGCCGCGGACAGCCCGCTTAGCGGCGGCGAGGGCGCTGGAATCCGAGACCTTGGGTTATACGCTGGCGCTGGGGCTTGAACCGTTGCGAACACGGATTTCTGGTCTCTACAAGGATTGGTACGGCCTCGATATCAGCCCGGAGCGCGTGGTTGTTACGACCGGGTCATCTGGCGCATTCGTGCTGGCGTTTCTGACGCTGTTCGATGCGGGTGCGCGCATTGCTTTGCCATCTCCGGGATATCCCTGCTACCGGCATATTCTCTCAGTTCTTGGCTGTCAGTCTGTGATCCTGGAAGGCGGGCCTGAGACGCGTTGGATGCCGGATGCAGCAAGCATTGAGCAGGCGGACAAGTCAGGCGGGCTTGATGGCCTTCTCATTGCAAGTCCCGCCAACCCGACGGGTACTATGCTGGAGCCTGTGAGCTTAGCCGCCATTACACAGGTGTGCCGTGATCACGGCATCGCCTTCATCTCTGATGAGATTTATCACGGCCTCACTTTTGAGCACCCAGCAACGACGGCTCTGCAATTCTCTGACGAGGCCATCGTCATCAACAGCTTCTCAAAATACTTCTCGATGACCGGCTGGCGCGTGGGCTGGATGATCGTGCCGCCGCAGCTCGTGCGCACCATTGAAAAGCTAGCGCAGAACCTTTTCATCAGTCCACCTTCGATTGCGCAACATGCAGCGCTCGGGGCCTTTGACGGCATCGAGGAGTTAGAGGCTAACCGCCGTGTCTATGCCGTCAATCGCGACCTTCTGTTGAACGAACTGCCGCGCGCGGGCTTCACAAATATCGTCCCCGCGGATGGTGCGTTCTACCTCTATGCCGACGTCAGCGGCCTCACAGATGACAGCCCGGCTTTGGCGCGCCGCATTCTTGATGAGGCTGGTGTTGCCATAACTCCCGGCGTCGATTTCGACGCGGCGCGGGGCGGGCGCTTTGTGCGGTTTTCCTATTCAGGCGCCACACCTGCGATGGCGGAAGCCGCCCGGCGCCTCAAGGTGTGGGCAAAGCTCAAGGCATAACGCTCGGGGAAATAAAACACCGGGGCTAACTTTGCCCCGGTTATGAAATTTCAAGATGGGATGCGCAGCTTATTCGCCGCTGAATTTTCGCTGCCACCAGCCCTTGCGTTGTGGCGCGGCAGGGGCATCACCACTGCCGTTCTCGACTTCCCCTGGCTTCACGACCACGCGTTCCATGCGTGGTTCGCTGGAGCCGGTTTCATGGCGCGGGCGCGATGGTGTCACGCCGGCGATGACTGGTTCGGCTTCTGCAGGCTGGACAGCGGCGGGCACATGCCGGTCTGGCTCGCGATGCTGAACCACAGGCGCAGGGACTTCAGTCTTCATTTCAAACGCAGGCGCGCGTGGCTCTGCTGCCAGTGGATCTGGTCGCGGAACATCCCAGATCCGCTCGGGCCGTTGCGGGCGGTCCTGGCGTCGCGTTTCGTCGCGGCCATTCGCATGTAACGCGTCCGCAACGTTCCGGGTAGGCGCCGCGATTTCGGGCTGTGGTTCGAAACCTGGCCGCGCCTCGAAGGGCGCCGGACGGGATTCGCCGGCGTGTTCAGCGCCTGAGCCTGCAACCGGCTGGCCACCATTGTCACGGTCACCACGGCCACGGCGGCCACCCCGGCGTCCACGGCGGCGGCGGCGTCCGCGTTTGTCGTTGGGATCGCCTGGTGATGCAGCACCGGCTTCGTTTTCATCGCCGTCGCCGTCGCCATCGCCAGCATCTGAAGCTTCATCGCCGGCCGAAGTTACGTTGCTAACGTTTTCTTCGGCCTCGTCGCCTTCGTCATCGTCGCCAGCGTCGCCGTCGGCGCCAGCTTCAGAGTTGGCTTGGAACTCGCGCGGACCCTCGTCCCCGCGTTCTCCGCGGCGGCCACGGCGGCGGCGGCGCTTGCGGCGGCGTGCGCCATCTTCACCACCCTCACGGGCTTCGCGATCAAGAGGAGCTGCCGCGTCATCATCAGATTCAATCACTGTAATCTGGCCTGGTTCGCTTGTGCTCTCGACAACCTCGCCCTCTTCTTCGCCTTCAAAGCCCCAATCCATGTTGACGGCTGCGCGTTCAGGACGGCGAGACGGTACGGGGGTTGCCGCGCCGCGCTCAATGGTGAAGTTGGCGCCATGTATGCGGTCAGCGCCGAGAATTGTGACCGGATAGCCGTGACGGGCCTCCATGTCGGTAACGTAAGCGCGCTTGCTGTTGAGAATGTAGAGCGCGACAGTTGGTGTCGTGGTTGCGATCAGCGCGGCGTTGGAGCCTGCTGTTATCGCGTCCTCGATGCCGCGCAGAACGGCCAGCGCTACGCTCTCGGTCGAGCGGATGATGCCCGTGCCTTGGCAATGCGTGCACTGCGAGGTTGAGCCTTCAAGCACACCGGTGCGCAGACGCTGGCGTGACATTTCCATTAGGCCAAAATGGCTGATCCGGCCAAGCTGAATGCGGGCTCTGTCATGACGCAAGGCGTCCTTCAGGCGCCGTTCAACCGAGCGGTTGTTGCGCTTCTCCTCCATATCGATGAAGTCGATGACGATGAGGCCTGCAAGGTCGCGCAGCTTCAATTGCCGGGCGATTTCATCAGACGCTTCAAGGTTGGTGGCAAGCGCGGTTTCTTCGATTGAGAATTCGCGCGTTGATTTGCCTGAGTTGACGTCGATGGCGACCAGAGCTTCGGTCTGGTTGATGACGATGTAGCCGCCTGACCGCAGCGTCACTTGCGGCGAGAACATGGCGTTGAGCTGGCGCTCAGTGCCATAGCGCGTGAACAGTGGCGTTGGGTCTTTGTATTCGATGACGTTCTTGACGTGGCTCGGCATCAGCATCTGCATAAAGCCATGCGCTTCGGTGTAGCCAGCTGCACCGGCCACAACGACTTCTTCGACGTCCTTGTTATAAAGATCACGGATCGAGCGCTTGATCAGGTCGCCTTCTTCATAGACGAGGGCAGGTGCTGTCGATTGCAGCGTTAAATCGCGCACACTTTCCCACAGCCGCAGCAAGTATTCGAAATCGCGCTTGATCTCTTGTTTGGTGCGGGCAGCGCCGGCCGTGCGGATGATCAGCCCCATGCCCTCGGGAACTTCGAGCTCCTGAGCGATAGCCTTGAGGCGCTTGCGGTCCTGCGGTTGCGTGATTTTGCGCGAGATGCCGCCGCCGCGGGCGGTGTTGGGCATCAAGACCGTATAACGGCCAGCTAGCGACAAATAGGTCGTTAGAGCAGCGCCCTTGTTGCCGCGTTCTTCCTTGTCGACCTGGACGAGAATGACTTGGCGGCGCTTGATGACTTCTTGGATCTTGTAGCTGCGCGGACGGCGTCGCGAGCGAACCGGCACATCTTCGGCGAGGTCAGTGTTTCCAGTTTCTTCTGGCATACCGGCAATGAGTTCTGGAGCGGCGTCATGATGGCCCTCAACGTGGCCGTGGTCTTCAGCCTCGTGATGCTCGTGACCGTCGT
>JAYTQI010000091.1:0-2297 GCA_043746825.1 Hyphomicrobium sp.
GTCAGCGCTAAACCCGCACCGCCAAGCGCTTTCTCACAAGCCAGCACAGCAGGCGTCGGCGTCGTGGTGAAATTGGCCGAGGGCACAAAATGCGCACGATCCTGGCGCATTACCAAGGATGTGGGCTCCAACCCGAAATATCCAGACCTCTCGGCGCGTGACGCGCTCGCGGTCGCTGAAATTGATGGGATGAAGTCTCACTGAAACCCTTCAATGTGGACAATTCCAGCTATTTGCACTACATTGCACGACATGGAAAAGAGCGATGTATATAGCTGGCGGCTAAGCTCTGCGCTCAAGGATGAGTTGCAGGCGGCGGCGCGCGCCGAGAACACCAGTATGTCGAAGCTGCTGGACCGGCTGACCCGCGTTTGGCTCAAGACCCGCAAACCTTTGCGCAATGCCGCAGATCAGAAGCGGCGGCAGGCGTCCTTGATGGCGATCCTAAAGAGTGCCGGGGAGCATGACGGCGAGGGACCGCCTACGCCATCCGCGACCAACGCCAATATCCGCAAGGCTTTTTTAGCTGGGGCGGCAGCTCAAGAAAAAGCACGAAAGAAGGCGCGGCGTGCTGGTTGATACAGGCGTGTTATTTGCGGCGATCAGTGGCCGCGATAAATGGCACGGCACCAGCGTTGATTTGCTTTTGAAGGCGACAGAACCCTTGATCACGACGACGGCCGTGATGACGGAGTTATTCCACTTTTGCCAGGGCGATAGCTTTCGCAAGAGGATGGCCTGGGCGCTATTTTCTGGCGGCAAGGTCGTGATTGCGGACATCACTCAAGCCGACCTCCCCCATCTCGACGCGCTCATGTTGCGGTATGATGACCGCCCCATGGACTTCGCCGATGCCACCTTGGTGCATGTTGCGGGGCGCGAAAATATTTCTTCGATTTTGACGATAGACCACGATGACTTTGAGACCTACCGGTTTGGGCGCAATAGAAAGTTCCGGATTTTGCCGCCAAGGCACTAAGGCGAAAGGAAAGACGCCTGCGACGCCACTTTGACTTGCCCCATTGCCGCGGAACCCCTATCCAGGCCGCATGATTGAAAGCTCATTCTCTGGCCAGTTCTGGGGCCGCTACTCAGGGGCCGGCGCGCTTGTGGCGCTGCTCACAATCGCTGCCGATCAGGCCCACAAACTGTGGATGCTCGGGCCTTACGACATCGTGGGTAAGGGCCAGGTGACGATCACGCCATTCCTCGATCTCGTGTTCAAGAAGAACACCGGCATCAGCTATTCGCTGCTCGATATGGCGTCGTCGCGCTGGCAGATGGTTCTCAGCCTGTTTGCCGTGGGCGCGAGCCTATTCATGTGGGTCTGGCTGGCGCGGCTCGCCACGGGGCGGCTGATGGCAGCGAGCTTAGGGTTGATCATCGGCGGGGCGCTTGGCAACGCTGTGGACCGGGTACGGATTGGGGGCGTTGCGGACTTCTTCTCGCTCCATGCCTACGGATTTTACTGGTACGTTTTTAACATTGCTGACATGGCCATCGTTGCTGGCGTCGCCGGGCTCTTGTATGACTCGTGGAGATCGAGTCGCAATGACGCCGCAAAGCCGCTGTAGGGCCCATTATTGGGGATTTGTGCAGCACCCGGCGAAAGCCGACGGGGGAACTTGAATGTCGTTGAAATTCCATAAGAATTTCATGTTTTTGGCCGCAACCGCTTTGGCTGCCATGAGCCTTGCCGGCTGTGGCGGGGTGGATGACGTTCAACTTAACGGCAAGATCTTCGACGCCGTAGGCATGACCGGCTCTGCCCCCAAGAAAACCCCGCAATTGGCTGAGCGTTCGCCGCTTATTGTGCCTCCTGGTCTCGAAAAGCTTCCAGCTCCTGGCAGCGGTGGAGCAGGGCCTACAAATATCGCAGGCATCCAAGACCACGACGTGAAACGTCAGGTTACCCAGGCTGATCTTGAACGCCAGCAGGAGGCATACTGCAAGATTCACTACGAGGACGCCAAAATCCGCGGCGATCAGGACGCCGTTCTCGCGACCGGTCCTTTAGGCCCGTGCCAGCACTCGGCGATCAACGCGCTGCAAACCCTCACCAAGGGCGACAGCGGCCAGTAAAGCGCCTGTAATTTCACAGGTTTTTGCGGCCATAAATCAGCGTTAATTTGCTGTTTTGACATAGCTTTTTCTGACATTTTGTGGTATCAACTACCTCTAGATGATGAACGCCTTGTCATTTGACTTTGCCCCCCCAAACCCCGACATCTCGCATGATACGAAGAACGCCGTTCTGGCGGTTAGCGCGGCGAAAATAGCGTGCTCGGGCTGGCTTC
>JAYTQI010000092.1:0-2297 GCA_043746825.1 Hyphomicrobium sp.
GTGCGGCGGCGGGAGACTTCCTCCCGGAGTTTTTCGGTCATGGCAGGTCCATATTTCAACAGAATGAGGCGCGCTTCTAACCAGAAGGGAGCGCAAGCGCAATCAGGTGAGCCGCGCCCCCTCTATGTCCTCGTCACTGGGGGCGCGCTATAGCCCCCAGGTCTGCGCCACGGCGTCAATTACCGCGCTGTGCTGCGGTAGGTTGCTGAGTATCCAGGTGCGATATTCGCCGAATGTCAGAGCGCCGCTTTGATAATAGGCGTTAACGGCCGTCAGCATGCCCGCGCGACGGGAAAAGTCGAGAAATATCGCGCCATAGACCGCCCCCTCGTCGTCGCTGCCGGTGAAGGATGCTGTTACAACATTTCCTGTGCGGCTGCCGACCTGAGCGCCGGTAAACCAATAGCTGCTGGCTGCAAGCTCGGCCCGGAAAAAATCCTTCCTCAATTCCACGCCGGTATTGGTTGAGATGCCTTGCCGAACAAATTCGGAAAAGCGCGATGAAAAATGATCCATCGCCTCGATGAATGCAACGACAGGTGAAGTGCGAATGCCGATATCATGCGTGCCCGGCCCGCCGCCCGCCATATTGGTCAGGATAAATTTGACATATTCATTGGTTATGCGGTCCCTTCCGGCAGAAGTGAATTGTGAAAAGTGCAAGGCATGTGAAAGCTCTGAAGGGATAATCGTCGGCAAGCGTCCACTCGTGCCAAAAAGCCGCGGATCCTCTGCATTCGTCTTAATGTGAATAAGCGGGTACCCCGTGCTAATTGATTTTGGCTCGCTAAATGCGAGCGGCTGCGGAAGCTGATCTGGAAACACCATTTCAATCCGCTTGGACTGATCTTTGGTCTGGGTAAGGTCCGATAACCGGCCTAAGGGAAAGTCCGGTTTGCTTAATCCCGAAAATGGTTTGAACTGCCGGTGCACATTGTCATAGGCGGCCACCGCCAGATTTAATATCCGGAAATGATCCTCGTGTTCTGCCGTTGTATTGAGATTATGCGTCACCCCGTCCGTGCAAGCTTTATCAACCCAAAGCATGACGCCGACCCCGGCCGGAAACCCTTGCAAAATTCTGGCGACGGAGTTTTGTCCGAGTATGCGAATGTCGCAATTGGCCGTCAGAGAATCAATGCCAAGATCTCCGGCATTGTCGCGCACGCGGCCCCGGTCATCCGTAATATAAGTGCCGATCGGCACGCCAAACGCCAAATGCTCGACATAGACCCGGCGGGCAGGCCGGCCTCTGACATTAATTGTGACGTTGATACGAGGCATAGCTAAAACCTTCCTTGTCTCGCATCACGGCAAGACATTTATCGCAAGGCCCCGCGATATTGTTCGCCGCATCCGGGCAAATTTGCAAGCGGCGATTATTGAGGTATCGGGCGAGACAGCCAATGGGCATCTGCTCAAATGGAAATATTGATTTCCGTCCCAGAACACCGCAGATACGGGATCAGACCAATCGAAGGGCCCGGCGCGACAATGCAGGGGCGGCGCAGTGTTCGAACTTCTCATCGTTGCATTACTGATTCTGCTGAACGGCGTGTTTGCTCTTTCCGAGCTGGCAATTGTCTCTTCGCGTCGGGCGCGGCTGAAAACCATGATGGAAAACGGGCGCAGCGGCGCGAAGCGCGCTTTGGCTCTGCATGAAAATCCGGGGCGGTTTCTTTCGACTGTCCAGATCGGCATTACGCTGGTTGGCGTCTTGGCAGGCGCGTTTTCCGGTGCGGCTCTTGGCGGGCAAGTCACCATCTGGCTGAAGTCTTTGGGCATGGAGACATGGCTCGCCGAGCCATTGGGATTTGGCGGCGTCATAAGCGCCATCACTTATCTATCCGTTGTGATTGGGGAGCTTGTGCCCAAGCAGTTCGCCTTGCGCGATCCTGAATCAATTGCCTGCCTGATCGCGCCGCCCATGTATCTGTTGTCGAAAGTGACAACGCCGGTCGTCTGGTTTCTGGACGCATCTTCAATGGGCATATTGTGGCTGCTCGGCCTGCGCAGTTCCCCGGAAAATGCGGTGACCGAGGAGGAAATCAAAAGCATTGTCGCCGAGGCCGCATCCACCGGTGTCATCGAAACCGACGAGCGGGCGATGATCTCCGGCGTGTTGCGCCTGTCGGACCGCAGCGTGCGCGCCATCATGACCCCGCGCTCCGATGTTGAATGGCTCGACGTGAGTTTGGAAGAGCCGGAAATCTGGAAAGCGCTCGCCGCTGCCCGTCACGCGCGCCTGCCCGCCTGCGAGGGCGTGCAGGATGCCGTCATCGGCGTCATTCAGGTGC
>JAYTQI010000093.1:0-5039 GCA_043746825.1 Hyphomicrobium sp.
TTGAGGTGCTCGGCGCTTGGCTCAGAGACGTTGCCCTGTGCGGCGATGGCGTTCGAAATGTCGCGAGCATTTTCCGATCCGGGTCCCGTATCGGCAATGAAGCTGCCGGGATGAGCCGGATCAGCGTGGGTGTGCGTTGGTGTTGAGCCGTCATTATTTTGGTAGTGCGCAGGTGTCAGCCGGACGTACTCGGCCCCAACTGCACCGCCATCCACGCCATTAAGCGCGAGCGATGTTGTGTTGTTGTGGGTTCCGTCGATCTGACGGTAGTTGTGGGAATCAAGGAGGAACGACAGGCTGTTGTGGTTGAGACCGCCGCCGGAACCGCCGCCACCGCCGCCACCGCCACCGCCACCGCCACCGGATCCACTACCGCCGCCGGAGCCTGAGCTGGCACTATGTCCACTTACGTCAACGGCTGGCGCCGCCGCAATTGTTGCGGCGGAAAAAGTATTCGTGGTGTCTTGGATATTGGTGCTGCTTAGGCCACCCTTGCGTGTCTTACCTGCCATGGCGCTTACTCCCGAAAACAATTTGACGGCCAAAAAATATTATCGGCCAACTGTGATTGAGAGTGTCACAAGCATTTGGAAAATATAGACGGGCTGAAGCTGTAGGACCAACGAGCGAAGGCGGCTGTCATAAGCGCTGTTTTTAGGTTGTTCGAGCTACCCCATGCGGGCTAAAACATACGAGCTAACTGAAAATAGCTGTAGAAAGACCGTTTTTACAAACCCTATATTGCGGAGCGTTTGCAGGGATCTTGAGCGCTAGCAAGCGCGCCTTGCAACCACGGTGCGGCGCCAACCCCCGAAGCGCTATTTTTTTTATTGAAAATCGGTGCAATGCAGTTCCGGCCTGGATTATCACAGCAATAAAATTCACGCGGGCCAGCGCGAAGTCTCAAAGACCGAAGGGTGGCAAGAGGGAGTCGCTATTACAGTTTTTTTGCGATGATGCTTTCAAAAAGTCCCGCACGCGCCGTGCATCATTCACTGGTGCATCGCAAGCTCGGTGCGATTACGTAGATTGAAAGTTGAGAGCAGGGTCGCAACGTGGATTTTCACCGTGTTCTCGGCGATATCCAGTTTTCTTGCGATCTCTTTATTTGTCAGTCCCCTGCGGACACATTCAAGAACGTCACGCTGACGGGCGGTAACATCTGACGCGTCTTTTGGCTGCCGCGATCTTGCCTTCGCAGAAAAATAAGGCTCAGCAGTTTTAGGATCATGATGAAAGTCTGATGATGCGTCCGTCATGAGAGATGGAACAAATATGTTGCCGTTCAAAATAATCCGCAGGGCTTTGACAATTTCGGTGTCCGGTAGCGATTTTGGAATGAAACCGTTAAGCCCCGAGGCGATGGTGGCGAGGACATGGTCTTTTTCCTCGGAAGCGGAGACAACCACGATTTTCAGCCCTGGGTGGGCTGCGCGGACTTTAGCGAGGGAAGTAGGTCCCGACATACCGGGCATTGAAAGATCGAACAGCGCCAGCCGTATATCGTGCCGTTGATCCAACACCGCAATGGCCTCATCGAGACTTGCAGTCTGAGTTACCGCTGCGAATTCGAATTCGTCGCGCAATAAGTATGATAATCCCGCCCGAAAGAGACTGTGATCATCCGCGATTAATGCGTTGAACCCAGTTTGCGGTCTGATAGCTGCGGGGTTCGTCTCGAAAACTTGCATTGCATTGAACCAATCTGGCGGGCCACTGTGGCAGTCACCGGACAATACCGGGAGCATCTCCAGCTCGACACACCCGGTAATTAAGCTCCCGCTTTGGGCTAGGCACAACGGACTAAGGTTTCAAAGAAGGTGGGGTAAGCCCTTAGACCTAGGTCTAATACTTGAGTAAATGAAAAAGTCTGTCACTTCAGGCCGTCCGTCTTAGTGAGGCACTTGGCAATGGCGATCGAGTCAGCAGGTTTCACAAGCCAGGGAATACCGCTCTCTACAATTTCAGAGAGGGTCTTTGAATCGGTTCTCCCTGTCAGGATAATCTGGTCCATCGCGAAGCTTTCTTTGAGCCGGCTGCGTTCAAGGAAACTCAAACCAGTTTCGGGGCCGCTTAAATCATAGTCGATGATGATGAGGTCAGCTGCAAGGCCTTTATCAAGCGCCCGCTCTGCGGTTTCAACGGAAGGAAACGCCATCACTTCAGCCCCGTGGTCAGATAGATCTCTCGTTAGTGCGTTGAGAACCTGAGGGTTGTCATCCAAGAGCATGACCCGGCGCTTATCCCAGGATAACCCAGTTTTTTCTGGTGCGCTGATTGGCCGGGTTGTCGTGAAAGTATTCATCACCGGCACCGAAATGCTGAAGCAAGATCCGCGCCCTAAGCGCGATTGAACGGTGACTTCGGCATCGATGATCTTCGCGTACCGCTGCACAATTGAAAGCCCCAAACCTAATCCCTCGTTGGGACCATCCGCTTGCAGCTTGTCACGTTCAAATTCGTTGAAAATGGTGGCCAATCGATCTGGTTTAATGCCAGGGCCAGTATCGTAAACTGAGACCACAACTCTGTGTTGAGATGTCCGCACAGACAATAAGACGCCACCTGCCTCGGTGAACTTGATCGCGTTGGATAGAAAGTTGCGCAGAACAGTCTCGAACAGAACTGGGTCAGTCAGAACCATGTGATCGGCCCCCCTTAGGCGGAAGTCGAGGCCGCGGATTTCAGCCTCGGCTTTAAAGCCTGCAGCCAACCGCTCCAATAGCTGCTTGAGAGGCATCGGCGACGTTCGCGCTGAAATGCCGCCCGCGTCCAACCTGGAGATATGCAGGAGGGCATCAAACATTTTTGCCAGAGATTGAATGGATTGTTCCATCTGGATGACGAGACTACCTTGCTCGCCAGATGTTATTCGGCGGCGAAGCGCACGTGAAAACAGCAAAAGCGCGTGCAGCGGCTGGCGCAGATCGTGACTCGCAGCAGCCAGAAACCTGGATTTCGCACGTGTCGCCTCTTCAGCGCGCGCATTTGCAGCTTCAAGGCTGCTATTTCTTTGAAACAACTCCTCGGTGCGGTCTTTCACCTGGCGCTCAAGGGAAGCCGCAAGTTCGGCCTGAGCAATCTCCTTCGACTTCAATTCTTCGACGAGAGAGATCAGGGATTTCGATAATCGCTGTGCTTCAACATAATTCGAAACAAGCGGAATTTGATGGCCTTTCTCTTGCAGCCGAACGCCATCAGCAGCTTTAGCCAATCGCAACAGAGGCGCTGCAATCTCTGCCGCCAAAACCCAGGCAACGACGATGCCTTGAAGGGCAAAAAACGCAGCCAATATCCAAATTCGATGCTTCATGTCTTCGACAGGCGCTAAAGCAACTCCGGCATTCTGGCGCACCAGAATAATCCACCCGAAGCCGCGGAAGCCGCCATGGCCATCGCTGCGGGCATAGCCGGTTACGTATCGAGTGCCGCCAGGCCAAGTTTCGATGGCGTAGCCGTTGGCGCCGCCTTTCGCTGTGCGGACACTTCCTAGGCCGGCAGGAATTTCCTGAACACTGGGTGGTCCCAATAGAATATCTGCCTCGTCAGACAGGACGAAAAGCTCTGTGCTACGCACGACCTGGCCTGCACTGAACAGCGATGCGCCAATATCATGCGCCCATCGCCAGTCAATTGTCGCAACGACGATAGATTTCAGATGGCCTGTGGCATCAATCACCGGTACGGCCATGTCGATATATTGGGCTGGCGAAGATTTGCCGTCGCCCCCTTTGCCGATCTCTAAACGGCCGATGGCCGTTTCTGCCCGCTCCGGTTCACTTAAGATCGCTTGTACACTCGGCCAGACCAAAAAATCATCTTTTAGAGGCCGTTGCCCAACACTGGCCAGCAAATCGCCACGCGTGTTGATCAATCCAACCCAGGCAAAATCAGTGTAGGGTGCGTCGTGATGTGTAAGCCATTTTTTCAGCGCTGCCTCGTTGTCGCTGGATGGTTCAGAAAGAAGCGTCGCAGCAACGGAAATCTCCCGGTAACGCTCGTAAAGCCCGCGATCAAGTTTATCTTGCATTTGGTTGGCGAGAATTGCTGTAGATTGCCCAATCTCAGCTGTGATTTCGCCGGTTACGACATGGTCAACAGAATACGCAAAAAATACCGCGCCCAGGATGACAATGGCCATCAAAGAGAAGGCTATCACCCGATTGAGTGGCATAGCTGTGCTGAGCACGCGGAAACCTCAAAGTGGGCGCAAAATCATCATTCTATGCAGCACCCGGCTTGGTCACGGGTCAAGGCCCGAGTGCGTGAGTCACTATCAATGCACACCCATAACAAAATGTCCGGCAACGATTACCGCAGACTTTAGTCCGGTCCGCTTGGCGCAGTTGTCTGCGCTGCGAGGGCACGTTCGGCAAACCTGTGTTAGCCGCAGGTTTGGGCAATCGCGGTGTCGCGCGAGGTCGAACACGTCATTTTGGAGCTGCAATACTTATGATCTATTTTTGAATAAGAAATGATGCCCGTTCCTGTTTTGCAGCGCACGATCATTTCTATGATGGGACCACGGTCGGTGTAGGCTTCGATGACGCCGCCATGTTTGAGGAAAGCAGGATAGTCCGAGAAGATCGCCGCCATGGCGATGCCGATTGCAGCAACTTTGAACATCCTTGGCACCCGTCTCCAGATTATTGAAACATGCCGTCTCGAATTGCGGCTGCTGGAGTTGAAGTGAGCAAAGGTTGCGCCACTTCAGAGTGCAGGCATTTTAATCATCAATTTTGGCGCCAGACGGTTGAAGGGCTTGTTTCTGTAGTTCCCGAACCGCTAAACCAGTTACCCATAGCGCAATCAAAGATAGTAGATAGAAGTCTTTGCCCATTCCCGTAGACAATAAAAAAACGCAATAAAAACAATGAATAAAAGGTCGAATGTCTTCCCTGAAAGGTTTTGTAAACCATAAAGCGTCAAGCTCAACTAGCAACTCAAGATTGCAGTTAATTTGGAGGCCGCATTTGTGCGAGCGCTCATCGGGTAAGTTTGGGTCAGTGATGAAACTAAGATCATTCGGCTATCGCCGC
>JAYTQI010000094.1:0-5037 GCA_043746825.1 Hyphomicrobium sp.
GCAAGGCCTGTTTCGTCATTGTGGGTAGCGCCCATTGAGGCCGTCAGTGTGCCATGCGCAAACAGTCCGCCACCAAAGCCTATAGTTGCCGTACCGGCCGCAAATAGAGCTGCTGAGAACAAAGGCTCCGAGAAGATCACGGTAGAAAATCCCGCCAAACCAGCGACAGCGCCAAAGCCTGCAACGCGGAAGGCGTTGGCTCCCGAACCTAACAGACGGGATGCAAGCCAAAGTCCCAATGCCGTCCCGACAGCAAACGTTGCCGTGAGTGCCGTTGTAGCCCCAACAGAAAGGTGGAGTATTTGCCCGCCAAAGGGTTCGAGCAAAACGTCCGCCATGCTGAACGCAGCCGTCCCCAGCCCAATTGCGAACAGGCGACGTTTTGAACTCTTGGACTGATTGATATAGGCCTGCCAGGAGTCCTTGAACGAAGGCTGCACAACATCATGAGATGTCTTCTCTGGCTGGCGGTATTCTTGGCCGAACAGCGCAAAACCATTCAAAATAAGGGTTAGCAGTGATGCGCCCTGCACGACCTGGATGAGCCGGAACTGACTGAAATTCGCGAGCAGGGCGCCAAATATGATCGCGCTCGCCACCATCCCAACCAGCAGCATCATGCAAAGCAGGGCCACTACTTTGGGCCGGGTTTCAGCTGGAGCTAAATCGGTCGCCAAAGCCAGCCCTGCGGTTTGTGTCGTGTGAAGGCCAGCTCCAACAAGGACAAATGAGAGTGCAGCCGCAACTTGTCCAATCCACATCGGCCCGTTGGTATCACCCGAGAGCAGGATCAAAGCGAAAGGCATGATGGCAAAGCCGCCAAACTGCAGCATCGTGCCAAGGGCCAGAAATGGTGTGCGCCGCCAGCCAAGATACGAGCGGTACGTGTCTGAGTGAAAACCAATGATGGCGCGGAAAGGCGCGAAGATCAGCGGCAAAGAAATCATCAAAGCGACGAGTGTAGTTGAAACGCCCAGTTCAACAATCATGACCCGGTTTAAAGTGCCGATAACCAGAACGATGGCCATACCAACTGTAAATTGAAACAAGGAAAGGCGCAGCAGCCGGCCGATGGGCAGCTCGTCCGATGCGGCGTCCGCGAACGGCACCATGCGGTTAGCGAGGCTCACCATCATTTCGGCGAATGCGTCTTTTGCTACTTTCACGCCATTCATGGCCTTACGACCTCTAGCGCTGGTGACAAATATAATCCGGTATTGATGTGCGTACTCTGTCTTGGCCCATTAGAAAAAACCGCCGGCTCCGCCGCGAGACACTGGCGCAGCACACCAGTATCGACCGGCTCGAAGGCCGGTGCACGGTCGGACCGGGGGAAGAATCGGCCAACTGCATGCATCATCGTCAGAGCCGGCGTCCGAGGAGCAAAAGTAAAGGTTACTGTCTCCTCAGATCGTGCGGCGAGGCGCGCAATCAATTTGTGTGTGCAGGCGTGGGGAAGCGTGCGGTTGTCAAGTCCCGCTAAGGCATTGGTCTTAAAATCGTGACCGCCGCTCATGTTCTCACGAGCTCCATAGCCTCTGACTTGTAAAATCCAACATCGACACGCTGGTTTTTGCCAAGACGCCAATCGCTCAGCTGAGGTTCTGCCGATAACGCGCTGCGTAAAACATCGACGTGAACGGGCTCGATGGCCGGCGCGCGATCACCACGCGGAAATAGCCGGCCAACAGCACGCATTGTCATCAGCATTGGCGTGCCGGGCGCAAACGTAAAAAGTATCGAGCCTTCGGTGCGCGCAGCTAATGCTGAGATCATCGCCACCATGTCTGGTGTGCGATAATGGATGAGGCTGTCCATGGCGACGACGTGATCGAAGCGGCCAAGTGCTGGGTCGAGCATATCGCCGACAAGAAATTCGACGCTGCCCTTACCAGTGTCAAATTCATTTGCTGGCGAGCCTTTAGATGAGCGCGCGCGGGCAATCGTGACAAGCGTCGGTGCGATGTCGATGGCAACAACGTGGGCGCCGCGCCGGGCGGCTTCCAAGGCCAACGCGCCCGTGCCACAACCAGCGTCGAGGATACGGCGGCCAGTGAGGTCCTCTGGCAGTGAAGCAAGGAGCAACGCCCGCATCTGGTCACGGCCAGCCCGGACTGTCGCGCGGATTTTGCTGACCGGAGCGTCCGACGTCAACCGTGACCACGCCTCAGACGCGGTGCGATCAAAATAGGTTTCAATTTCGCTGCGGCGTTCGCGGTAAGAGAAGTGCTGCATCAATCGTACCCCAGGAAATCGAAGATCTCGCGATCTTTCATCGGTTTGGCTTCGAGCAGCTCACCACCCGCCCAGAGGTTCTCTGCTAGCCGCATGTATTCGTCTTTGACTGCTTCGAGTTCGGGCGACGATTCCATCTCAAAAAGTGTTGACTTCTTGAGGCGGCTGCGGCGAATGACGTCGAGATCCGGGAAGTGGGCAAGCCGCTTAAGGCCAACCGCATCATTGAAGCGGTCGATCTGATCTGTGGCCGCGCTCCGGTTTGCAATCACGCCGCCGATGCGAACACCGTAGTTCTTGGATTTGGCCTGGATGGCGGCGGCAATCCGGTTCATGGCAAAGATGCTGTCAAAGTCGTTGGCGGCGACGATGATGCCGCGCTCGGCGTGCTGAAGGGGCGACGCGAAGCCACCACAAACAACGTCGCCGAGGACGTCGAAGATCACGACGTCGGACTCTTCAAGAAGATGATGCTCTTTGAGGAGCTTGACGGTCTGGCCGACAACATAACCGCCACATCCGGTGCCTGCCGGCGGTCCGCCAGCCTCAACGCACATGACGCCGTTGTAGCCTTCAAATACGAAGTCTTCGACGCGTAGCTCCTCGGTGTGGAAATTCACCGTTTCCAGCACGTCGATGACTGTCGGCATCAGCTTCTTGGTCAGCGTGAACGTTGAATCGTGCTTGGGGTCACAGCCGATCTGCAACACGCGTTTTCCAAGCTTTGAGAAGGCCACCGACAAGTTTGAGGATGTTGTGCTCTTGCCTATGCCACCTTTGCCATAAACAGCGAAGACTTTAGCATTGCCGATGTTGATCTCAGGGTCGAGATGAACTTGCACGCTGCCGTCGCCATCGCCCTTTTTCGGGCGGGCATTGGCAGGCGGCCTAGAAATAAGGGTTGTTGTCATGCTGCAGCCTCCACTCCAATGCCTTCAAGCCGGTCTTCGAGATCAGCTCCGGCCTGTCTAAGTGCATCGAGGACCGATGCATCTGGGTTCCAATATTTGCGTTCCTGGGCTTCGAGCAGGCGGTTAGCCACTTTGGCCGACGCTGTCGGATTGAGCTTGGCAAGGCGTTCGCGCATCTCTGGGTCGAGCACGAACGTTTGCGTGATTTGCTGATAGACCCAAGGATCAACCTCGCCGGTCGTCGCCGACCAGCCGAGCGTATTTGTCAATTGCGTTTCGATCTGGCGGACGCCTTCGTAGCCATGCTTGAGCATGCCCTCATACCACTTGGGGTTCAGCATGCGGGTGCGGGTTTCTAGCGCCACCTGCTCGCCGAGCGTGCGGACTTTGCCTTCGCCCTTCGTTTGATCGCCAATATAAACTTTGGGGGCTTCGCCGCCCTTGGCAACACGAACGGCGCGGCTGATGCCACCCAAAGTGTCGAAGTAGGTATCAACGGTGGTGACGCCAAGTTCGACCGAGTCCAGGTTCTGGTAAGCGAGATCAACCTTGCTCAAGATGCTTTTCAGAAGTGCGGGTTGTTGCACAGCCTTGCCCGCACGGCCAAAAGCGAAGCCTTTGCGTGCTGCGTAGGTTTCCGCCAGTTCGTCTTCGTCCTGCCAGCGCCCACTTTCAACAAGGTTGTTGACGTTGGAGCCATAAGCGCCGTCGGCATTGCCAAAAACACGCAACGCAGCTGTCTCAAGATCGCATCCGTTGGCTTCCTGATAAGCGAGCGCATGTTTACGGACGAAGTTCTGATCCAGCGGTTCGTCGGCGGATGCGGCCAGATACGAGGCCTCAGCGAGGAGCTTAATTTGAAGTGGCAGAAGATCGCGGAAGATGCCTGATAGCGAGATTATCACGTCAACACGTGGACGCAGAAGTTGATCGAGCGGAATGAGTTCCGCGCCTGCGAGGCGCTTGTAACCATCAAACCGGGGTTTGGCGCCAATGAGCGCCAAGGCTTGGGCAATCGGTCCGCCCTCGCTCTTGAGATTGTCGGTACCCCACAAAACGATGGCTATCGATTCTGGGAAGGCGTTGCCGTCGTCCATATGGCGGGCGATGATGCGGGCCGCTTGGCGGGAGCCGTCCTTGACGGCAAAGGCGCTCGGAATGCGGAATGGATCGAAGCCGTGCAGGTTGCGGCCCGTTGGCAGGATCTCTGGTGTGCGCAGCAAGTCGCCACCGGGCGCTGGGCGGATGAAGCGGCCATCGAGCGCCCTTAGCAGGCCCGGGATTTCATGATCCTGCGAGATTTCGGCGTCGGTTACGGCAAGGCTGCGGAACAGCGTCAGAGAGGCATCATCGACTTGCATGCCGCCAGTTGTCAGCGCTGCCTCAGGTGTTCCGCCTTCGAGCAATGCGATGATTGCCGCGCGCTCTGGGCGTTGGCCATATGCAGCGTCGGCCACCGATAACATTGTGTCGGTGCGCTCTTCGAGTGAAGGCGTGCCGCCAACAACATGCAGGCCGTGCGGAATAAGCGTGTATTCAAGTTCCAAAACCGCAGCGTTGAGCTTGAGGATGTGGGCCTCGCCCTCAGCGCCCCATACCGGTTCGGCACGCGCCAAATCCAACTCGGTAGCCTGCTCCTGGATCATGCCCGCAAGGGTCTCGTGCTCGTCGGTGGAACCCGGTGGCAGCTGGCGCCATCTCTCAAGACTGGATTTGAGATCAACCAGACCACGATAGAGACCGGCACTCGCAACAGGCGGCGTCATGTAACTGATGAGCGTCGCGGCTGAGCGGCGTTTAGCGATGGCGCCTTCTGACGGATTGTTCGAGGCATAAAGATAAACATTCGGCAGATCGCCAATCAGGCGATCTGGCCAGCAAGAGCCAGACA
>JAYTQI010000095.1:0-11825 GCA_043746825.1 Hyphomicrobium sp.
CATGAAATCGCAAGTTATTCTTGCCTTCGCCGCCTTTGCTTCTCTTGGCCTTGCTGCCGTCCCGCAATCCGCCAGTGCAGGCGAATATGCCGCCATGGACTGCAATGAGCTGTGGGTGGCCCGCAATCAGATCTACAAGGACAACGGCTATTGCTTCAAAACAGCGCGTGCCATTGACTACTTCGGCAATGGCGGCTGCAGCCATCACAGCACCGCCGCGCTGCCGCTGTCGGGCGGTGACCGGACAACGCTTCGCCGTATCAGAGAGTCTTGGAGAGGCCAGCACTGCTAAGGCTGTTTTGCGATCTTATTTGAACGGGCCGCGCCGCTTCCTGCGCGGCCCGTTTGCTTGCTGGGAATATGAATGCGCGCTGACATAAGGGTTCAGAACGCATTCAGCCCACCCCATCTAATCTCATCGCCATCATGACCGCAGACGCGAAGTGCGTGCTAGGCCATATGATCGAGGAGAGACTGATGAAATTCGCGATTGTCCTAACTGCTGCGGCTTTGACCGCGTTGGCATCAACCGCACCGGCGAGCGCCGCTTACGATGGCGCTAACACGAATGGCCAGCACCGCACCTGGAACGGCACCCGGACCAACACCGGCCAAACCGGCGTGCGCAACCCTACGAATTCTAGCGCTCATGCAACTCCAAGCCCAGTACAGGTTCACGTGCCCCGTCCCGCCCCTGTAATTGTTGCGGCCCCGCCTCGGCCCGTCGTTCGCGACATGTACGAAGAGCACGACCGCCGCCACGATGACAATGGTTATAATGGCCATCGCAATTCCTGGCGTCACGGCATGTTCCGCCGTTACGACCGTTACGATGATGGCTTTCGCGCCGCTCCCTCACACGGCCATCGCCGCATTTGGTGGTCTCGCTGGTGGTAAGTCGCTCATTAAACTTGAGCGCTCCGTCCCCCGGCGTGTTCAACTTTAGCGACGGAAAGGGCCGCGGTGTTCGCGGCCCTTTTTTGTGTCGAACCGGCAACAGGCGCGCCTTAACGTGTGGCAGTGGGGTTGCCATTAAGTCCCGATTAAGCATAGCAACCTAAGCTCGCGAGCATCAGAGTTCTGCTCGTGACGAGGGATTACGATGAGTGGTTTGCGGTCGCTTCCTGTTGCTGAACTTATCGCGCGTGGCTGCATCCGCGATGCTGACGTACTCAAATTCCGCCGCATCTTTTATGAAGACGGCATCGTCGCCCATGACGAGGCTGAAATTCTGTTCCGGCTCAATGATGCCTGCACCACAAGTGATGCGAGCTGGGCCAATTTTTTTGTCGAAGCCCTAACCGATTTCGTGGTCTTTCAAACACAACCGCAAGGTTATGTTACAGCTGACAATGCTGCGTGGCTAATCGACCGCATTTCAACAGACGGCAAAATCGACAGCAAGACCGAGTTGGAACTCGCCGTCAACGTACTCGACAAAGCACGCTGGGCCCCAATTAGTCTCGTGAAATTCACGCTTGAGCAAGTGAAGCACGCCGTCATTTCCGGCAGCGGCCCCTTGCGCAACGGCAAGAACCTTGATCCCGGCTGCATCACCGACGGCGAAGTCGATATGCTGCGCCGCATGCTTTACGCCTTTGGCGGCGATGGCCATGTTGCCATTACGCGCGATGAAGCCGACATTCTGTTCGATATTGATGAGGCGGTTGAAAGTTCGGCACCAAATCCGGCCTGGACCGATTTGTTTGTGAAGGCGGTCGCCAACGTCATCATGGCGTCGTCTGGCTATTCAGTGCCCTCGCGCGAGGAAGCGCTGCGCCAGGAAGCGTCGTTGGATCACCCCGAGCAGAAAACCTCTGTGCTCGCCTTCCTTTTGTCGATGGTGACGTCGAATTTGGACTCGGTCAAAGACGCCTATCAGGACCAGTCACCCGAAGAGCGCGCGCTGTCGCGGCTAGAGCATCAGCGCATCGAAATTATCACCAATGAGGCGATCACCGAGGCGGAAGCGTCTTGGTTGGCCTCCCGCATTGGCCGCGACGGCCGCCTCAGCCCGAGCGAGCACGCTCTCATCGCCTACCTGAAGCAAGAAAGCCCGAAGATCCACCCCGCCCTCATTGAGGCCGTTGATCGCTTAGCCAAGGCGGCCTGACTGACGGCACGCGCGCCTGAGGTGATGGGTTCGCCCAGTCCTTAACCTGTTCCCAAGCTCCTGCACTTCCGCCCTTTCCACTCTAAACTTGGGCCTGCGGCAGTGCGGAGCGGGATTGTAGCCGTTCCGGCCGCCAAAGGCGGGTTTACGGGCCGGGCTAGAGCCATTAGAACCACCGGACGCTTCTTGATCGCTTCGCGGTCATCCCCCTCATTGAATTGACGAAAAATTCCAAGAAGGATAAGGCCGGACGATGTTCAAAAAGATCCTGATCGCGAACCGTGGTGAAATTGCCTGCCGCGTTATCAAGAGCGCGCGCAAAATGGGTATCAAGACCGTCGCCGTCTATTCCGACGCCGACCGCGAGGCGCTGCACGTTGAGATGGCGGATGAAGCTATCCATATCGGCCCGCCCGCCGCCGCCCAGTCATATCTCATGATGGATAAGATCATCGCGGCTTGCAAAAAATCCGGCGCGGAAGCTGTCCACCCTGGCTACGGGTTTTTATCTGAGCGTGAGGCCTTTCCGGTCGAGTTGCAGAAAAACGGCCTCGTCTTTATCGGCCCGAACGCCAAGGCTATCGCGGCGATGGGCGACAAGATCGAGTCTAAGAAAGCTGCGGCTGCCGCTAAGGTTTCGACAGTGCCTGGCTACATGGGCGTGATCCGGGATGGCAAACACGCCGTCGAGATTTCAAACCAGATTGGCTACCCAGTCATGATCAAGGCCTCGGCTGGTGGTGGCGGCAAGGGCATGCGGATTGCCTACAACGCCAAGGAAGCCGAAGAGGGTTTTGGGCTCGCCAGCTCGGAAGCGAAATCCTCGTTCGGCGATGACCGTTGCTTTGTCGAGAAATTCATTCTCAACCCGCGCCACATCGAAATTCAGGTGCTGGGCGATAAGCACGGCAACATCGTATACTTGGGCGAGCGCGAATGCTCGATCCAGCGCCGCAACCAGAAGGTTCTGGAAGAAGCGCCGTCGCCGCTGCTGGACGAAAAAACCCGCAAGGCTATGGGCGAGCAGGCGGTCGCTCTCTCGAAAGCCGTTGGCTACGATTCAGCCGGAACCGTTGAGTTTGTGGCGGGCCAGGACCGCTCGTTCTTTTTCCTGGAGATGAACACGCGGCTGCAAGTTGAGCACCCTGTAACCGAGTTAATCACGGGCGTTGACCTCGTTGAGCAGATGATCCGGGTGGCGGCCGGCGAAAAGCTGCCCTTCAGACAGGCCGACATTAAATTGAACGGCTGGGCAGTGGAGAGCCGCGTTTACGCCGAAGACCCTTATCGCAACTTCCTGCCGTCTATTGGCCGTCTCGTGAAATACCGCCCGCCTGCTGAAACCGTTAAAGACGGCGTGACGGTGCGCAACGACACCGGCGTGTTTGAAGGCGGAGAGATCTCGATGTACTACGATCCGATGATCGCCAAGCTGGTGACCCACGCCCCGACCCGCTTAGAGGCCATCGACGCCCAGGCGAAAGCTCTTGACGCCTTCTATATCGATGGCATTCAGCACAACATTCCCTTCCTCACCGCCGTGATGCAAAACCCGCGCTGGCGCTCAGGCGCGCTCTCAACCGGCTTCATCAAGGAAGAATACCCTGAAGGCTTCAAGGCGCGTGCGCCCGAAGGCACAGACCTCAAAGTGCTTGCCGCCATTGGCGCCGTCATTGATCACGCCAGCAACGACCGCCGCCGCGCCATCAGCCACCAGATGACGGGACAGCCGGTGGTGTTTGCCAAGCAGCGGGTTGTCAAAGTTGGCGGGGCAGCTTTGAAGCTGGAAGTCTCCGGCACGACGCCTGGGCCGTATACGGTTTCCTTCCTCGATGCCGGTGGAAAGAAAACTAGCGACAAACTTGAACTGAATTCGCCGTGGTGGCCGGGCGATCCGGTCTGGCAGGGGAGAGTGGGTAAGGACACGGTGGTGGTGCAGGTCCGCACGATCCCAAACGGCGTCAATCTCGCTTATCGCGGCATTCAAGCGCCAACCTATGTTTACACGCAGCGCGAATTTGAACTGGCCGGCCTGATGCTCGAAAAGGCCGGGGCCGATATGTCGAAATTCCTGCTGTGCCCGATGCCGGGTCTGGTCAAGGCCATCAGCGTGGCGGAAGGCGCAGAGGTCAAGGCTGGCGATAACCTCGCCGTGGTCGAGGCCATGAAAATGGAAAATGTGCTGCGCGCCGAGCGTGATGGCAAGGTCAAGAAGATCAACGCCAAGGCGGGTGACAGCTTGGCCGTGGATGCGGTTATCCTAGAGTTTGCGTGACGTCTTTGCGCCACCTCTGCAGCAGGTGATCAAGCGAGACTGGGCCGGGGCCAGAAATCGCCAGCCAGCCGAACAGCGCCATGTAGGCGACTTCTTCGAAGCCAAGTAGTGTTTCGAGGCCATCGACTTGCGCCCACTTGGCGCTGGCAATTGCAACCAGCATGACGATGACGAGGGGCACTGCGGCGATGCGGGTGAACAGGCCCAGCAGCAACATCAGGCCGCCAAAAAATTCGATGCTAGAAACGAAGGGTGTGAAGAATTCCGGCGCCGGAATGCCCCAGTCTTTGAAGTTTTCAATCATCTTCGGCAGGTTGTGGAGTTTGGTCCAGCCGCTCCACAAGAAAACCCAGCCAACGACGAGACGGGCGAACAGCGGCCCCAGCCACGTAAAATATGGCGCGACCCGCTCGGGCCATTCAATGAGCCAATCAACCAAAAATTTCATATTTTTCCCCTTGGTATGCGTTTGATTGCTGGTGCTGGCAGTGATTACGGCCGCGCCGCGCCATTTGTTACCGGCAGGGTATGATGGGCTCTATTCGACAAATAGCGCGAGCGGGTATGCTTACAATTTTATCTATTATCGAAATGGTTTGCTGACGAAACTCTGATAATTTTCAAGCACCCCCTTTTTCGCACCATGTTGCTACGTATTTGTAGTCTAAGATAAAATGTTCTAGCGCGCACACTTGGAGGCGCCACCATGGCCACGCACGGCACACCTGGATTTGTATCTTACGTCCGCAATTTGCGGCGTCAGAGGTCGGCTGAGCTCGTGGCGGCGCAATCGAATGCGGCGCGGCCAGGCGAGTTCAAGGCGTCGCTTGTAGAAGCGCCGCTCAAGGATACGGACAACCTCGCTCACGTCTTCGCGTATCATCGCCATCGCACGACGTTGCCTGGGGCTGAATAGTGATCACGGCGCGAACAGCCCAAGCGCCATCAGCAACAATCCGGTCATGATCAGCAGAAAGCCGACGACGCCCACGAAGCGCGTGAGGTCGAGGAGTGATGAGGTCTTGGTGCGCTCGCGCTTTTGTTCGCGGGTCTCGCCTTGTTGGCCTTTCAAAGCCTTAAGTGTGGCCTCAGCGTTGGCCTCGGCAAGTTTACTTGAGGTGTCGTGGCGGCTCGACCAGCGCCACAGCCAGATCCCCACGGCAGTTAACAACAAGCCTGCCAGAAGCCAGGATGGGTATGCGATGTCCATCTTGAGGTCCTTTCTATAGTGGTCTTTATCACCGGCAAAAATCTGCTTCCCCGCCGATTGACTCCACGCTGCGTTCGGGGCGACACTACACGCTATTGATTTCAGTGTCGCGTGGTGGCTTCCATGCCGGGCGGGGATTTGAGCGCGAAATCGGATGGCCGCCACCGGGTGGGCCTTGTCATCATTCACGGCGTCGGAGAGACCGCGCCGGGGTATGCGGTCAACACACTCCTCGATGCACTCAAACGGGACGTTCCCGGCTACACCATTGCGCCCTACAGCGAATTTCAACGTTTTGAAGAGCCTGGCGCTGCTGCCGGTCAAAGTGTCTTTCCTGTTGTATCGAGAAGAGGCAGCTATCGCGATGGAACAGAACTCGAGGCGGTGGAATTAAATTGGGCTGATCTAACGCAATTGCAGCCGGGGCGGCTCAATGCGCTCATGGCGTTGGTGCGGGTCATCTTTGAATCCCACCATCTCGTGGACGCGATGCTTGCTCGCGGCCGCGAAGTGATCCCGATGCTTTCGCGCTGCATATTGTGGTTTGCAAGTTGGATGATCCGAGGCCCCATCGCGGCGCTGACCATCGCCACATCCGCGTACTGCCTGTTCTTGCTATTTGGCCCCGTGCAGGACAATTCAAGCACAGCAACTTGGCTCGATTTGGCACTTGGAGACGAAAGACGCAGATTTCTGATTGTCGAGGTTTCGCTTTGCCTCGCAGCACTCGGCGCACTCGTGTGGATAACGCAACTCAAAGACATTTCCTGGTACGACACAATTTTTTGGTTGGCAATTTTGACCGCCGGATTGGTTGTGCTTGATAGCCGGAACTTACTGTTCGATTTGCTTGGCCGGGTTCGGGACTTGGATGACAAGACGCAAGGCACGCTGGATTGCCACAAACTAGCGTTGGCCGGCGCCTGCTATGTCAATGGGCTTTACCGTGTCATCATCTGGCTTTGGCGGTTTTTTGGCGGGTTCTTGTTTGCCACAGTCATCGGGGTCGCCATGCTGGTGCTGTGGCGCGGTTGGAAGATGAAAGAAAATCCCGCCCTTGCGCCCGTTGCCACCAGCGTTGGGATCGTTATTTTGCAATTCATGCTTTGGACCACGATCATTGTTACGCTGCTCTATACGATGCTGACGCGGGCGGAACTCAACCACGAACTGATGCCTGTGCAGCCCGCAATCTTAGAACTCTTTCAGGCACAAAGAATTTCTCCCGATAGTTCAGCCTACAAAAATTTTCGCTTTCCAGATATTCAGCCGGGCTGGATCGAGCGGTTTAAATTTGTCTATGGGATGACGGCCCTGACAGGGGTCATTTCATTCGGGCTTGTTTGGGTCTTGATGCGGCGGCGGCATGCCATAGCGCGCCTAGCAGGGAGAGAAAAGGCCAATATGGGATCTGGCGCAGATCTCATTACCATTGCGGAAAGGATGCCGCGATTGCTCTTCAGTCCTATTCTCGTGGGCACGCTGATCGGGACGTTTTTGATCTTGATTGGTCTCATCCGTTACCAAGTGGTTCTCGCAGACTCTTACCCGCTTTTTGTGAGCTTCAGGCAGCATTTCCTGCCCTTTGCCGCCATCGTTGCGGTCGCAGTGCCCTTTGCGATCAGTCATCGCATCAGCAATGTTGTTCACATTGCGCGCGATCTCATTGATCACCAGTTTGCCCCCAGGATTGAGACGGCGGCGTGGTTTTTGCCTTGGATATTCAAGTTTGACCAAGTGCGGCCGCGCCGGGCGCGCATTCAAAATCGCCTTGTTACTTTGATCGACAAAACGATCAAGGACGGTAAGTTTGATGCCGTGATTTTCGTGGCCCACAGTCAAGGTTCTGTTGTTGCTTACGACTATTTGCATCGGGAGCACAGCGAAACCGGGTCATTGGCCGGGGCGCGGGCGCAATTTTTGTCGTTTGGTTCGCCACTGGGTCACATCTATCAGAAGTATTTTTATGAGTATGTCCCGGGTGGTGCCGCATCTCGCACAGTCAGTGACCGTCTTGAGCGGTGGATCAATATTTATCGTGTTGAAGATCCAATCGGGGGATGGGTAGACGCAGCGGAAGATGCTCAGATCGAAAATCGCGCGATTAAGACCAAGGGGCCATTAATGTTTGGCGGCCATATGAATTATTGGGGCGATACGCAAATCGTTGAAGCCCTGCATGGGTTGATTATGGCGAGCCGCCAGCCGGCCAGGAAAGCGCCTCCCCGGGCCATGCCAGCGCTGTGGCCGCCGACGCCCCATGCTATGCAGAGCGTATGAGTGGAAATTCGATTCGCATTCTTGGCATTGATCCGGGGTTGAGACGCACCGGCTGGGGCGTTATTGAGAGCGATGGTGTGCGCCTGATTTATGTGGCGTCGGGCGTTGTAACCTCGGACGCGGACGATGATCTCGCCTGCCGTCTGCGCGCGCTGTACGAAGGCATCTCCGGCATCATCGCCACTTACAAGCCGCTGGAAGCGGCGATTGAAGAAACCTTCGTCAACGAGAACCCGCGCTCGACCTTGAAGCTGGGTCAAGCCCGTGGCGCCGCTATGCTGGCGCCCGCCATGAAGGGTTTGAAGGTTGCCGAGTATACGCCGAACCTAATCAAGAAAACGGTGGTGGGCGCCGGGCACGCCGAGAAGGGCCAGATCCAGGCCATGATCGGGTTTTTGTTGCCGAAAGCGAAATTTGAGAGCGCGGACGAAGCCGACGCTTTAGCGATCGCGATTTGTCATGCCAACCACCGGCAGGCGCGGAGTTTAGAATTGATGGTGGCGGCGGGAAAGGGCAGTAGGCAGTAGGGAATAGGCAGTAGAATTAGAATCACATTTTTCACTGCCCACTGCCTCGGGGATTGAATCAATGATCGGAAAACTGCGTGGCAAGGTAGATGTGATCGGCGAGAGTTTTCTCGTCATCGATGTCAATGGCGTTGGCTATGAGGTGCAAGTCTCAATCAAGGCCTTGCGCAATATCAAGGTTGGCGATGACATCACGTTGACGATAGACACGCATGTCCGCGAGGACGCCATCCGGCTGTTCGGATTTCAGAGCGAGTTGGAGCGCAGCTGGTTCCGCACGCTGCAATCGATCCAAGGTGTCGGATCAAAAGTGGCACTCGCCGTGCTGGGCGTATTGGCGCCGCAAGATCTCGCCAACGCCATTGCGCTGGGAAATTGGGCGGCGGTTGAAGAAGCTCCGGGTGTTGGCAAAAAGCTGGCACTGCGCATCGTTGCGGAATTGAAAGACAAAGCCCCGGCGCTCTCCGTTGCGGGTCTTAATCTGCCGGCCAGCACCAGTGGCGCGCCATCCCTGTCGCCTTATGGACACGCCGCCGCCGAAGCGATCTCGGCGTTGACCAACCTCGGCTACGCCCCGCAGCAGGCCTCAGGCGCCGTGGCGGTTGCGATGAAGGAGCTGGGCGATGGTGCCGACACAGCCAAGCTCATCAAGCGCGGGTTGAAGGAACTGGCGCGGTAGGGGTCGCTCGCTTTTCCCGATCACCGAGCCACTAGCAGGCTGAGCAGGCAACGAGCCTCTTGCGCGGGCTTGGACGAACCTGTCATCTCCGCGCGCACAATGGCGCCTTCGATGATGAGGAGCGCGAGGCTGCCGGTCTCAGCCGTGTTCTTGGCGCCGTCTGTCTTGGCAATTCCGGCGAGCAATCGTTTCAACTCTTCTTTGTGAGCGCTAGCAATATTTCTCTCGTGCGTACTGGCGGCCGTGGTCTCGGCCAGAATATTGATGAAGGCGCA
Organism: Hyphomicrobium sp.; assembly: GCA_043746825.1. GTDB lineage: Bacteria > Pseudomonadota > Alphaproteobacteria > Rhizobiales > Hyphomicrobiaceae > Hyphomicrobium_B. The sequence goes on from JAYTQI010000095.1 coordinate 9,360, forward strand.
GCCGTGGAAATCTGGCCCTTCGAACCATTCCTTTAGAACGTCTGCGGCAACGGGAAGTTTGGGCGTGCGGCGACGGCACAGCTCAGCATGCCGCGTTGTGAACCAGTGCATCCAGCGGGTGTGGCGTTCTTCCAGAAAGGCGCAAACGAGATCAGCTTTAGACGGAAAGTGCCGGTAGAATGACATCTTGGCGACGTCTGCGTCCGCGATGATACGGTCGATGCCAACGGCGCGGATGCCCTCGGCGTAGAACAATACCAGCGCGGTTTCGAGGATCCGTTGGCGGGCTGGTTCCCGTCTCGTTTGTGATGTTGTCAAAGCCGGCATTTCACTCCTCGTGCGAGAAAACTCTCGCCGATTGAACACCGTTTGCGGTTGACAGACAAGTCTGTCTTCCAGCAAGTGGAAGAGACAGATCTGTCTATTTTCGCAAACTATCAATTTAGGGGTGCGCATCATGGCAAAGAAGAGCGGCTTCCGGCTCGGGATCTATATGTGCAAGGATCTCGAGATCGTCGATTTTGCGGCGCCCTATGGCGTGTTCTCAGTGGCGCGCCGCTTTGATCCGGAACTCGATGCCTTCTTTATCGCGGATGCGATGCGCAACGTCCAGGCTCAGGCGGGTTTCACGGTTGTACCCAACTACGCCTTTTCCGATCAGCCGGATATGGATGCGTTTTTAATCCCCGGCGGCTTTGGGACACGCCAAGAGATCAATAATGAGCGGTTGCACGCCTTCATTCGTGCGTTGCCAGAGAAAACACTGTTGGTGTCGGTGTGTACGGGCTCGTGGATTTATGGCCGCATGGGGTTGCTTGACGGTAAGGCCGCGACCAACCGCAAAGAGCCGGATCGCTTGGAGCAATCCAACATGGGCAAGGTGCCGATTGATCGCTTGGCCGAAATCGCGCCTAAGTGCCGGATCTCGAGAGCGCGGGTCGTTGATAGCGGCCGCATCATTTCAGGCGGTGGCATAGCATCGGGTATGGAAGTTGGTTTTCATCTCCTGCGCCGCGCGGGTTATGACGAAGCCTTCATCACCGATGTCGCGCGCGTGATGGAGTACGCCAAGGCGTATGAGGTGTACCGCGGAGATATTGAGTATGACAAAGCTGCAGGCTAGCGCGCTCAACCATCGCCGAAGATGCTGGTCTTCTTGCCGAGGTTTTTGAACAGGCCTTTGATCACGCCTTCGTCTTTGGAGCCGGGCGCAGGCGTTGTCCGGCTGATAAAGTCGAAGACTTTGCCGTCCTTCAAGCCGTAGTTGGAAACGCTTTGAACGATGTTGCCTTCATTAAAGTAAACGGCGACGACTTGGCGGTCCTTCTCGGTTTCGCTTTGCAGTGAATTCATCGCCACGGTGCTTGAGATGTAATAATAGGCGTTGCCACCGCCGACGACAGCGGTTGTCGCAGGCGAACCAAGGGTCGTGCGGACCTGCTCCTGGCTCATGCCAGGCTGGACGGCCTGTAAATCGGTCTCGCGGAATTGGTGACCGTGTTTGACGATGTTTTCGCCGCAACCGGCCAGCGCCAGACATAAGCCCAGACCCAAGGCCGGGCCTAGTGCCTGCCAGCGGCTCGTGTCATCCCGGCGCAGACTTTTTTTCATAGCTTGGGGTTCATGGCTTGAGAATCACTTCGTTATAACGCCTGACCGGGTTAGACTTGTGCGGCCCCGCAAGCAACGGACTGGCAGGGCTCTATACACCGGCAATCCCCAGAGTACTTGAAAGCGTATGCCATCAAGCAAATCCGGATTGCGCCGGATATTGGCGTCCTGAAAGGGGATCAACACTCGAATGCTCAATGTGTTCAACGCGCGCTCCAAGGACCGGGCTAAAGCAGGTGAGCTTTATGGCAGGGTCGTGGCTGCCGCCCGACAACCGGCGTTTTATGCGCTAATGGGTGTCCCCGACACCCCGGAAGGGCGGTTTGAGATGGTTTCACTCATGCTGTTTCTCGGCCTCGACCGGTTGCAAAAGGCAGGTGAGGGCTCGGAAAAGCTGCAGCAACTCACGATTGAGCATTTTATCACGGACATGGACGACTGCCTGCGCGAAATGGGGGTCGGGGATCTGACCGTCCCCAAAAAGGTCCGGCGCGCGGCGGGGGCTTTCTATGAGCGCTCCGGCGCGTATCGCGACGGACTCAATGATGCTCCACCCGCAGCCCTTGGCGAGGCCCTCAAGCGCTACGCCTACGCGGGTGGGGGCAATGAGGCGGACATCAACCAGTTGGCGGGTTATGTCAGAGCGGTGCGCGGGGCATTGACGGCGATGGACGATGTTGCGGCCGGCAACGGTGAACTGGTATTTCCAGACGCCGCGTAGCTCTAAGGAGGCAGTTATGGCCGTGCTTGAAGAGTGGTCGTATAATATCGTCGATATTCCCGCTGCCGGGCTTCATTGTGAGCGTAAGGCGTCAGCAAGCGAATGCGAAGACTTGAGCAACGCGCTCAAAATCC
>JAYTQI010000096.1:0-5029 GCA_043746825.1 Hyphomicrobium sp.
AAAGCTTGTGGCTTCTGCTTGAGCCTGATGATGCGCTGCATCGCACACATCGGCCACGGACCCAAATCTCAGTACAGTTGCGACGAATGCCCGGCTAAATTTTCGCGCTGCATCGGCAAACGCTATCCGGTGCTGGCACACTAGACACCACCGGCGTTTGCAGCGGACGAAAATTGCCGCCACTGCGTTCCCGGACGGAATGCAGCCCGCAGGGCAAATGCAGAGCCGGGATCACGTCCTAGAGGCGTGGCGAAATTTCAGGCCAATATCAAAAGACGTGATCCCGGATCTGCGTATCTCGCGTCGCGAGACACTTCGTCCGGGAACGCACGCGGATGGAGTTGTGCGCTGAACCGCACAGCAGTGCGTCAAGTACGTGGGGCGCTCGCGCGGCTCAGGCGGTCATTGATGGCTTCACCGAGCCCGTCGTTGGGAATGGCCATGACCGCGATTGAGGCTGCGCCGCTCGCATCAAGTTTTCGCAAAGCTGCGAATAGCGCCGCCGCCGCTTCGATCACATCGCCTGCCGGACTGAGATTGATGACGGGTCCGGATGTTTGAAGCGCATTGGGGCCAAAAGCCAGAAGCGCTTCACCAGATTTTACATCAAGCGCATTCAATCGCAGATTGGCGGATGGCGCGTAATGGCTGGCGAGCTGGCCAGGAGACTTCGGCTGATCGCCAGCATCGCCCGCACGTGCCAGCTTCTCACCGAGAACCAATTCAATAGCATCTGCGGGTACCGCGCCAGGGCGCAGCATCACCGCCTGATCACCCGTCACATCCAGCACGGTTGATTCAAGTCCGTGTGCCGTTGGACCACCATCTAAGATCATCGAAACGCGCCCCGCCAAGTCAGCCGCCACATGCTCCGCCCGTGTCGCGCTGACATGGCCAGAGCGGTTTGCGGATGGAGCCGCCAGTGGCCGTCCACATGCTGCAAGGAGTGCGCGGGCCACGGGATGATCCGGGACTCGCAGCGCGAGAGACGAGAGGCCGGCCGAGACCAAATCGGAAATAGCGGCATCTGCGCGCTGTTCAAGCACCAGGGTCAAGGGGCCGGGCCAGAACGCTTCAGCCAGACGGCGGGCTTTGCTCGAAAAGATGCCAAGCCTCTCGGCGGCGGCGAGATTTGCTATGTGCACAATCAAAGGATTAAAACGCGGCCGGCCCTTGGCTTCGAAAATGCGCGCCACGGCGAGCCCATTACCAGCGTCTGCACCCAGCCCGTAGACGGTCTCGGTTGGGAACGCGACAAGTTCTCCTGAGCGGATCAGGCGTGCGGCCTCAGCAAGGCTCTCAGGCCCAACTGGGACAACCAGGGCGGGAGAGGCTTGAAGCTCTGGTTTGCTATTCACGACGTTCGTCATAATCTTCCAGTCTGATATCTGCCACTGCCAGCGGAGAGACGGCGCATGACCTACCAGGCTCCAGTAGACGACATCGTGTTCGCCCTCAAGACGGCGGCGGGACTCGATGCTGCTTTGGCTAACGGGCTATATGAGGCTTTGGACGAGGACACCATCCGCGCCGTCATTGAGGAAGCCGGAAAATTTGGCTCGGAAGTCCTGGCGCCCTTGAACTGGAGCGGAGATCGGGCGGGCTGCAAATTGAAAGATGGCAAGGTCGCCACACCAGCGGGCTTTGCTGAAGCTTACCAGCAATTCGCGGCTGGCGGCTGGAGCGCGTTGCCGTGCCCCGAGGCCTTCGGCGGCCAGGGCTTGCCGGAAGTTGTCTCGATGGCCGTTTGCGAAATCTGGAACGCCGCCAACTTGGCGTTTGGCCTCTGCCCGCTGCTCACCCAGGGTGCGATTGATGCGATCATTGCGGGCGGCAGTGCTCAACTCAAGGCCACCTATTTGCCCAACATGGTGGCAGGTAAATGGACCGGCACCATGAACCTGACCGAGCCGCATGCAGGCTCAGACCTCTCCGTTATCAAGGCGCGTGCCGTCCCAAACGGCGATGGGACGTATGCCGTCTCAGGGACCAAGATTTTCATCACCTACGGCGAGCATGAGATGGCGGAGAATATCATCCACCTCGTTCTCGCACGCCTTCCCGATGCGCCAGCAGGGACGCGCGGCATCTCACTGTTTCTGGTGCCGAAGCTCCTGGTCAATGCGGATGGCACGTTAGGCGCCCGCAACGATGTGGTGTGCGCTGGGCTCGAACATAAGCTCGGTATCATGGCCAGCCCGACCTGCGTTATGCAGTTTGGCGAGAAGGGCGGTGCCACCGGCTATCTGATTGGCGAGGAAAACAAAGGCCTCGCTACCATGTTCGTGATGATGAACCAGGCCCGCCTCGCCGTTGGTGTACAGGGCGTTGCAGTTTCTGACCGGGCAACGCAGCGTGCGATTGCCTTTGCAAAGGACCGCCGCCAGGGCCGCGCAACCAACGTCAAGGAGGGAAGTTCCCCACTCATCATGCATCCCGACGTCAAGCGCATGTTGCTGACCATGAAGGCGATGACGCAGGCCTCGCGCATGATCTGCCTGGCAACGGCAGGTGCGATTGACATGTCGCATCGTGCAACTGATCCCGCCGTTAGAACCGCCGCCGCCCATCGCGCCGCACTCCTTACGCCCATTGCCAAAGGCTTCTCAACAGATGCCGGTATGGAAGTCGCCTCGCTCGGCATTCAAGTTCACGGCGGCATGGGTTTTGTCGAGGAAACGGGGGCGGCGCAGCATTTGCGGGATTCGCGCATTTTGCCAATTTATGAGGGCACCAACGGCATTCAAGCCATCGATCTGGTGGCGCGCAAATTACCGCTTGAGGGCGGCGCGGTGGTGCGCGCCTTCATCAAGGAGATGTCTGATATTGCCGCGAATGCCAAAGCTTCCAACCGGCCTGAATTTGGCCGTCTGGGTGAGCGTCTTGATGAGGCGGTTGTGGCGCTCACAGAGGCCACGCATTGGATCATCGGCAACCTCACCAAAAATCCCGATGCGGTTCTGGCCGGCGCCACACCTTACGCCCGGCTGTTTGGATTGACGTCAGGTGCAGGCTATCTCGCAAAAGGGGCGCTCGGCGAACAGGACGCGGGTTCCCCTCACATCACGATTGCCCGCTTCTTTGCTGAGAATATTCTGGTCACCGCCCGCGGCTTGGCTGACAGCGTGACGAGCGGCGCCGATACTGTGTTGAGCACGACGCCGGAGGCGCTGTCAGCATGAGCCAGCACATTGAGATCACCCGCCAAGGCCCCGTTCAAATTCTGCGCTTCAACAGGCCAGAGAAAAAGAATGCCATTACCGGCGCCATGTACCAGATGTTGACGGAGGCGCTCAAATCTGGCGATGCGAGTCCTGACATCGCCGCGCACGTATTTTTGGGCTCTGGTGGCTCGTTCTGCGCGGGCAACGATATTGGTGACTTCTTAGCCGCGGCGCAAAAAGGCAGCGGTGGCCCTGTTCTCGATTTCATCGCGCTTCTCCCCAAAATGCAGAAGCCGATGATCGCAGGCGTCTCCGGGCTGGCGATTGGCATTGGCGTGACGCTGCTGTTTCATTGCGATCTCGTTTATGCCACGCCTGACGCCACCTTCACGACGCCGTTTCTGAATTTAGGGTTGCTTCCAGAAGCGGGCTCCAGCCTTCTTGGCCCCCGCCTCATGGGGCCGCAGCGGGCTTTTGAGATGCTGGTGCTGGGCGAAACATTTATAGCCGAGCGGGCGCGGCAAGCCGGTCTCGTTAATGACATTGTGGCGGCGGACGGGCTGGAAGCTAAAGTGATATCCATCGCTGAACGCCTGGCCACAAAACCGCCGGAAGCATTGGCACTGTCACGGCGGTTGCTGAAGGGGGACGTTGCGGAAGTCTCAAAACGGGTGGGCGAAGAAGCCGCGCTCTTTGCTCAACGGCTATCTACACCTGAAGCGCGCGAGGCGTTTCAGGCGTTCCTCGAAAAGCGTCCGCCGGATTTCGCAAAATTGCCGGCTAAGAGTTGACGTGATTTGCAAACGAGCGAGGGCTGGATGTTGAAACTCCGATTTTTGATCATCGCTGGTTTTGCAGCCGCATCGCTGCTTTTGCCGTTGAGCCTCGCACACGCAGGCTGGTTGACCAGCATCGCGCGCGAAGCCGGAAGTGCTGGCAAAGCCGCGAGTCACATTCATCCCAACCTCGGCGCTATCGGCCGGGCGGTTGAGCATATCCACGGCATTCCAGGTTCGCCTAAGGGTGCGCTTGCGGCTCATGCGACGCCAGAAGGGCATTGGCAATTCGCCAATCGCGAAGGACAGACTTTTACAGCGGGCACGCCGGACGAATTCAAACACGTGATGTCAGCCTTGGCCCCAGGAGCTGCGGCGGCGGGCGAGAGCAAACTGTCGCTGTTTCTCTCGGAAGACAGCTTGTTCGAGAACCGCAAATTTCTTGACCAACTGCCGAAAGACGCCGATCTCCACATCGTCACCGACGGCGGTGCGTATCCGGTTGCGCGCAATGGCGACATCAAGGCCGGCAGCTATCACGCGAAAGTTTCGCCAAATATTTCCATGGAACTTAGCAATCGCGCGTTGTTTGACGAGACCGTGTCGCATCTCGCGCGCCCGCTCAACAAAGCCAACATTCGGACACTCGCGCTCGAGCCGGGCGCGCCCAAAGCGTTGTCCTCGGCCCCGCGTATCGATCAAGCGACAAAAACGGCGCTGGTTGATCAGGTTGATCCGGCACGATTGGTAGACTCGTTGCGAAACATTCGCGGACAAACCGCGCTCGTCGCCGGGCGGGTTGAAAACGGCAAGCTATTCTTCCAGCCCTCAAAGGGCGCGGAACTGAGCCACGATCTCGCAGAATTAAAAGCTGCTGCGGCTGAGAGCGACGTCAATCTGGTAATCCTGCACACTGATGCGGCGCGCCAACCCGGCGGCCGCAACTGGCTGTGGCAGAAGGTTTCCGTCGGCGGGCTCGATGAGGCGTTGTCAAAAACGACATTCGGCGATTTTCTCGAAGCCATGGGTGCGCGGCGCGGCGGCTTCACGCTGACGCCGGAGATTGAAGGCAGCGGGCGCATTCACATC
>JAYTQI010000097.1:0-5011 GCA_043746825.1 Hyphomicrobium sp.
AGTTTCGCGAGCCTGTCACGGGTGAGAGTGACGCCCGCCGTAATCAGGTTGGTATAGAGCCCGGCTTTGGCGGCAACTTCCACGATATCTTCAAGATCCTGACGCAACGTTGGCTCGCCACCGGAGAGATGAATTTGCAGAATGCCAAGCTCGCCCGCCTGGCGCATGACGTCTTGCCATTCAGCCGTTGTTAACTCGGTGTTGACGCGGTCAAGCTCTAGCGGATTGGAGCAGTAGGGGCACTGCAACGGGCAGCGATGCGTCAGCTCGGCCAACAGGCCGATAGGCGCGCGGGCGCACGAGGGGTCTATGGCCTTCTCGCCGAATTGCTCCATGGGGGCTATTTCGTTCATTGTCACTCCGTTCAGCCCTTGACCACGCCTTTGTCGGCGAGCTCTTGCAGCATGGATATGGTATCAGCCAGGATGTCACCCAATGGCGCGTTATACTCTTTCGCGAAGGCCCCGGCGATGGTTTGGACTGTGGTTTGGCCATCACATCGCTTCAAGATTTCGACAGCGATGGGGTCAGGCTCAAACACCCGCTCAGGAGCCAGCACATGCCAGCGGCCACGGCCCGCGTCGTGGCGCAGCTTGATGTGGTTCGGCAGGCCCGGCTTTGTTTCCGGGACAATGATCAAGCGCGTGCGCTGAGGTGCGGCGGTCGTCATTCAGGCCTCCGGACGGAATGCGCCGGGCGGGATATTGCCAGCGACGTAGGCATTGTAGAGCGCATCCTGCTGAACCCACAGCACATTGCACTTGAAGCGAACGGCCTCGACACAGGCGTCCTGCTCTTCGCGGGTCTTGGCGTTCTTCAAAACGTACTGAAGAGCGAAGTCGGCATCGCGCGGGGCCTGCGTCAAGCGGCGCTTGAAGTAGGCGAGCACGCCGTCGTTGATGAACTTGTAGCCTTCGAGCATGCCGATGATCCGCTCTTTGTGGATCTTTGGCGCGAACAATTCAGTCAACGACGAGGCAACCGCAACGGTGAGCGGCTGCTCGCGCACAAAGGTCACATAAGCTTCAACGGCAAAGACTGTGGCGGGCAGGGCGCCCCGGCGCGAAATCACATATTCGCGGTCGAGCCCGAGCCCATCTGTGAGCAACAGCCAGCGCTCGATGCCGCCCATTTCTTCCGGCGGGTTGCCATCATGGTCGAGTACGCGATGCAGCCAGGCGCGGCGCAACTCGCGATCATGCACGCGGCTAATGAAGGCTGCATCCTTGCGAGGTACGGCCGCCTGATAGCAGTAGCGGTTCAAGGCCCAGGCCTGAACTTGGCCTTTGTTGAGCTTGCCGCCGTGGAGGAGATGATGAAACTGGTGGAGATCATGGTAGCGCTCCGGCCCGACGGCGCGGATGGCGGCTTCGAATTCGGCGACCGGCATCGGTGGCTCGACAGCCCGGCGCTCAAGCGTCATTTTTTCCATGCTGACTGTAGTTGTCATAAGCGAACCTCCATACCGTCATAGCCGACTTCCCAGCCGGCTGCATTGCAGGCTTTGCGGGCCTCAGAATTTTCATCGAGAATAGGGTTTGAATTGTTGATGTGCACGTAAATACGGCGCTTGATACCAAGAGGCTTAAATACCTCAATGGAGCCCCCTGGGCCCGAGACCGATATATGCCCCATGCGTTTACCGGTTTTGTTGAGTAAACCTTGGGTGAGCATTTCATCATCGGTGTAGAGCGTGCCGTCAAAAAAGATTAAATCAGCGCCTTTGATGCGCTTGGCGAGGGGCTCGTCAACTTCGGCGCAGCCAGGGACATAGAAGAACGATTTTCCAGAATTGGTATCGGCAATTTCGATCCCGATGGTGTCGCCGTCGCGGCTGCCGAAATTACCGCCTTGGCCGCCTTTTTCGAGGAACAGCGCTATTTTTCCAGGCACCGCAAAGGGTTCAATCGTGATGCCCAGATCTTGGCCAGCGCCAGACAGCGCAACCGTCTTATCAAGAGCCAGTGTGTGGCGCGGCACGATCTCGGGGTTGCAAACATTGAAGACCGAATTGCCATTCAACGTGGCAAGCACGCGCTCCGAACCGTAGATCGAGAACGCTTGGGCCTCGCGTAAATTGATGAGCCCAATGATGTGATCAACGTCGGCGTTGGTGACGACGACAGCCTTGATCGGGCTATTGCGCAGCGGGCCACCTTTGTCGGGCTGAAGCTCTGGCGTCGCGGCGATCTGTTCGCGCAAATCGGGCGACGCGTTGAGCAGCACCCAATTTTTGCCATCGCTCGAAATTGCGAGTGATGATTGGGTGCGCGCGCGGTATCCAGGCTTGCCAGCGCGGACGCTGGCCGAGTGGATGCCGTTGCAATTCCATTGCGGAAATCCGCCGCCGGCCGCTGCTCCGAGAATTTTTATGATCATCTTTGGCTTGCCAGGGCTTGGCGGGCTGGTTGTGCTTTTTCAGGATCAATAGCAGGCTCTGGATATGGTTGCGGCGGCCGATGGATCATCGACCGCCGCGCCAAAACTCACATAAGTTGTGAGTTCGAAGGCATCAATTAGATGAGGTCGATTTCGGCTGGCAGGTACGACGTTACTTCGAGGCCGACTTCCTGCTCGCGAACTTCCGGCTTGGTCCAGGTCTTCATGATGATTTCCTCCAGATGTTGATAAACTGCTTGCCAACTTAAGGTGACCCGCGAGGGTCAACCACATGGGGCAGACACTTGTTTTCGTGCCGCGCCAATCTGCGGATCGGAAAAGAGAAGTCAAGACCGGACCGCTTCGAAGTCTTTACATCACGAACGAGGTGCAAGCCGCAAATCAAGTCGCATCACGCTCGCGTGTGACAGAGCCCGCTAGAGTTTTGATATTGCGAATGTAATATAGTTTCATTCATCGGATCGAAGCGTGCGATTTAAACGAGTTTGCGAGGGAGCAAGTTGCAGGCATTGGCAGACTGGGATCAGGACCTGCCGGGGTGTGAGGGCGTTTTGCGAACCGTGCTCCGGCGAGGCCAGTGATGATAGTATATAACGGGCTATAAATAATCAAATAATAGAATTATATTCCAATATTATATAATAAATAAGTTTATAATAGAATATTATACCTTTCCATGCTATATTTTGCCGGCACGGCCTCGCTTCGGCGCTATTGAGTGTTCCACGCTGTCGCCCTGAGGCGTTTTTGCGGATGCGTAAGGCACAGCTTCTGCCTAAGACTGGCGAACAGCAGAGCTGACTGATTTGGCTTAAGACTGCGCCAAAAGCCCTGTGTTGGCGTATGAGAGTTTGAATTCTGCGGCCTTTGCGGCCCTATCGGCCATGGAGACTTGAGTGACCACCACGCCCTTGCTGCCGAAGAACGCACCGTTTTCGCCGGAAGATATCGATACGCTCAACCGTGTCGTGGCGAAGACGACGCCGGTGCAGAGAAGCTGGCTGGCTGGTTTTTTTGCTGGCTTTGAAGCGGCGCAGGGCGGCGGGGCTCAGCCGGTGGCCGCCACAAAACCGCGCGCGCCGCTAACCATTCTCTACGCGTCTGAAAGCGGCAACTCGGAAAGCTTGGCGCTGAAAGCCAAGAAGACAGCGCAAAAACATGGCCTCGATGGCAAGGTTTTCGATATGGCTGATTTTGATCTCGCCAATTTGGCCAAGGTCAAAAATCTTGTCGTCTACGCTGCAACCTGGGGCGAAGGCGATCCGCCGGGCCGTGCCATTGATTTCTACACCGCATTCATGAGCGACGCAGCGCCGCGTCTTGATGGTGTAAAGTTTGCCGTCCTCGCTCTTGGCGATACCGCCTATGCGCATTTCTGCCAAACCGGAAAAAACATCGACGCGCGGCTCGAAGCGCTGGGTGGCACGCGCACCTTTGACCGTGTTGACCTCGATCTCGATTACGCCAAGCAGGCTGCGGATTGGACCGAGAAAGCGCTGGCCAAGCTTGCACCTGCCGACACCGGCTTGGATGCTAAAGTGGTGCATGTCGATTTCTCTGGCGGCGTGGCCATTGACGAAGATACCGAGCCGCAATTTACGGCTGAAAATCCACTCGAAGCCGAAATCTCTGCCTTGATCAACTTGAACGGCACCGGCTCGACCCGCGAGACCTGGCATGTGGAACTTGCAAGCTCGGAACCGGGCTTCGTCTATACCCCGGGCGATGCCATTGGCGTGCTGCCAGAAAATGATCCCGAACTTGTTGATCAGCTGTTGCGTGCGGTTGGCCTTGAAGCGGATGCAAGTTTGCTGATTAAAGTGCAGAAGGGTTTTGACGTCACCACGTTGTCAAAATCTCTAATTGAGAACTTTGCCAAGCTGACGGGCCGCACCGACGTCAAGGCATTGCTTGAAGCGGACGCCTTCGCGAAATTCTCCGGTGATCGCCAGCTCGTAGATCTGTTCGAGACCTACAAAGAAAAGCTCACGCCTGAGCAGTTGCTGTCGCTGTTGCGCCCACTGCCGGGCCGTCTATATTCTGTGGCCTCAAGTCTCAAAACCCATCAAGGCGAAGCCCACTTATTGGTTGGCGCGGTGCGCTGGGCCTCGCACGGCAAAACGCGCAAGGGCGTTGCGTCGAGCTATCTCGCCGACCGCCGCAAGGTTGGCAACACCGCCCGCATTTACGTAAAGCCAAACCGGCATTTCCGTATCCCGCAAGACGGTAACCGCCCGATCATCATGATTGGGGCTGGCACAGGTGTTGCGCCTTATCGCGGCTTCATCGAAGAGCGCGCGGAAGCTGGCGCCAAAGGCAAGAGCTGGCTGTTTTTTGGCGAGCGCAACTACACCAACGACTTCCTCTATCAACTCGAATGGCAGGATTATCTGGCGTCGGGTAATTTAAGCAAAATCGACGTCGCATTCTCCCGCGATCAGCCGGAAAAGATCTACGTCCAGCGCCGTCTCTGGCAGCAGCGCAATGAGCTTCAGAAATGGATCGCCGACGGCGCACATCTCTACGTTTGTGGTGATGAAAAAGGCATGGCGAAAGACGTTGATGCGACGTTGCTCAAAATCTTGACCGAAGCTGCCAAGGGCGATGAAGA
>JAYTQI010000098.1:0-2281 GCA_043746825.1 Hyphomicrobium sp.
TTGCCTGATCCTTATGGTGGCGCTTCACAGGCGCCGTATCCCTGGCGCGGGCGGATCACCTGTTCTCCAGCGGCCGGGCAACCAGGAACGGTGGATAAGACAGCGGCAGCGGCAACCCAGTTGCAAGCCTTCATGGGGACGGCAGCGCCGGGGCATTTTTCATTGTCTGGCGATACGGTTCTGTATTCCGGCCCGAACGAGTGGTCTTACCGCCGGATGATTTTACATCAAGCCTATCTCGCCAAGGCGGCGGGTGGGGTTGAGGCGTTTCTGATCGGCACCGAGTTGCGCGGCCTGACCCAAGTGCGCTCATCGGTTAACGTCTATCCGTTCGTGACGGCGTTGATCGCGCTTGCGGCAGACGTCAAAAGCGTGCTGGGAGCGGGCGTTAAAATTGTCTATTCGGCCGATTGGTCTGAATACTTTGGCCACCAGCCAACGGACGGCTCACACGATGTGTATTTTCATCTCGATCCGTTATGGGCGTCATCTTCTATAGATGCGATTGGCATTGATGTGTATTGGCCGCTCGCCGATTGGCGCGATGGCCGCAATCATCTCGACTATCAGGCCGGATACCGCTCAGCCTATTCGCTGGACTATCTGAAATCCAACGTGCAGGGCGGCGAGGGCTATAGCTGGTACTATGCCTCCGACGCAAATCGCGTCGCTCAGGTGCGCTCACCCATCAACGATAGCGCGGGTAAGCCTTGGGTGTTCCGCTACAAGGACATCAAGTCGTGGTGGCTAAACCCGCATTACAACCGCCCCGGCGGCGTGCAGAGCGGCTCACCAACCGCGTGGTCGCCGCAATCGAAACCGTTCTGGCTGATGGAAATTGGCTGCCCTGCGGTTGACAAGGGTGCAAATCAACCGAACGTTTTCGTCGATCCCAAAAGTTCGGAAAGCGCGCTGCCTTACTTTTCGCGCGGCACCCGCGATGACTTGATGCAGCGCCGCTACCTCAAAGCCTTCTGCGATGCGTTTGACTGGACCAAGCCCGGTTACGTCACGGACTTGAACCCGGTCTCCAGTCTCAACGGCCAACGCATGGTCGACCTCAATCACATCCACGTTTATTGCTGGGACGCGAGACCCTATCCGGCGTTTCCTTATGCGACCGAGATCTGGGGCGACGGCGCCAATTGGCATCGCGGGCATTGGATTAACGGCCGCCTCGCCAGTGCGCCGCTTGCCGAAACGGTGGCGCAAGTTCTCAAAGATTATGGCTTTGCAGATTATGAGACGGGGGCGCTGAACGGCACTATACCTGGCTACGTTATCGACCGTGTGATGACGGCGCGTGATGCCATCCAGCCTTTGGAGTTGGCCTACTTCTTTGATAGCTTGGAGAGTGGTGGGCGCATCGTCTTCCGGCATCGGGGCCAAGAGCCATCTGTTCTGACAGTAACGGCGGATAATCTTGTCGAAGCCCGCGAGGGCGATCAGCTGTTCACGCTGACGCGGGGCCAGGAAACCGAGCTGCCAGCTTGCGCGAAGATCCGTTTCATTTCTGGCGAAGATGATTATCGCCAGGCCGTCGCCGAAGCCCGCCGCTTGACGGGCGCGAGCGGGCGGGTGGCGCAGGCCGATCTCGCGATTGTTCTCGATGATGCGCTATCAGCGTCGATTGCTGAGACTTGGTTGTTTGAGGCTTGGGCATCGCGCGAGAAGGCGCGGTTCTCGCTGCCGCCCAGTGCGCTCGGTATTGAGCCCGGCGATGTGGTGACGCTCAATCACGCGGGCAAAAGCCGGGCGTTGCGCGTGACCGAAGTTGCTGAGCACGGCGTGCGGGATGTCGATTGCCGGAGTATCGACCCTGATGTCTATGGCCGGGTTGGCGCACCCGAGCGGGCACCGCGTCCGAAATTACCTATTCAAATTGGCCGGCCCGCCGTGGCGTTTCTCGATCTGCCATTGCTCACGGGCTCAGAGCCGCCGGAAGCCGGCTATATCGCGGCATCTCAGACGCCGTGGCCGGGCGGGGTTTCGATTTACGCGTCGCCACAGACGACGGGGTATCAGTTCCGGTCACTTGCCATTGCATCCGCGACGATCGGCACGACTCTCGATCCGTTGCCTCTTGGGCCAGAGGGGCGGATTGATTGGGCGGCGAAAGTGCGCGTAAAAATCGCCGCAGGACAATTGTCGTCCGTTGGCCAGGTTGTGATGCTGGGCGGCGCCAACGCGGCAGCTGTCCAGAACGCGGACGGCGATTGGGAGGTCATTCAGTTTTTGAATGCTACGCTGGTTGATGTTGGCACCTATCAGCTTGCAGGCT
>JAYTQI010000099.1:0-4992 GCA_043746825.1 Hyphomicrobium sp.
ACCATCGATAAAGGTCACGCCCTTGATGATCCAAGGTTTGACTTGCGCGATATGTGGGTCAGAGCGTTCGAAGCTTATGCGCGCACCTGCTATGAAGCGACAGACAACGTCATCACGCTGTACGGCGATAATCAACAACCACAACGGCTGCTTGGCGCGGATGAAGGGAAATTGTCAGTCATCGCCAATGGCATCGATCTGAGCCGTTTTACATCAATTCAACAGGCGTCAGATTCCGCGCGCCCGACTATAGCGCTCATCGGCCGCGTCGTGCCGATTAAAGACGTTAAGACGTTCATCGAATCGGCGCGGCTCTTGAAATCACGCATCACGAATTTGCGCGCCTGGGTCGTTGGTCCGACCGACGAAGATGCCGAGTATCATCGGGAATGCCTGACGCTCGTCGCCGAGCACGGCCTTCAAGAGACCGTCATTTTTACGGGCCCTGTCAACATTCTCGACTATCTGGGTCAAATCCACGTCATGGTGCTGACGAGTCTGAGCGAAAGCCAGCCACTCGTCGTGCTGGAAGCTGGCGCCGCGGGCATTCCGTTCGTCGCCACCGACGTTGGCTCTTGCCGCGAAATCATCGAAGGCCGGGGAGATGAAATACCCTATCTGGGAGCGGGCGGGGCCATCACGCATCTCGCGGCCGCCAACGAGATTGCTGATGCTTGTGAAGTTTTGCTCACCGGTCACGCTAAACGCCGCGCGGCTGGCGAGGCTTTGCGGGCCCGCGTCGCCACCCGCTACACCAGCATACAGGCGGCGGGCGCCTATCGCGCACTTTATGCCGATCTCGCTGGACGTGCGACTGGCTCCAGCAGAGACGGGGGGGCCTGATCATGGCGGGCATAGGCTTTGCACTGCGATCACTGGCGCGCCAGGAAACCTTGTCGGCGCTTGTCAAAGCGTCGGGACACGCGGCCATTATTGCAGCAGGTCCATGGCTGTTTACGATTTTCAGTCTGGCAACGATCACAGCGCTTGCGGAGCGCATCGTTGGCAATGACACGCTTTCGACGTTTCGCGCCGTTGTCATTTATGCCTTTGCAACCTCGCTGGTGCTAGTGGCGCCTGTGACGATTGTGGCGACGCGCCTTGTTGCCGATCAGCTGTGGCGGCACGAGAGCGGCACGGTGAGACCTTTGCTGATCGCGGGGTTTGCCTATGCCATTACATCCGTGACCGCAGGTGTTTGCGCGCTGACCTACTTTTTCTCACTTCCCCCCCACCTTGCTTTTGCGTTGTACGCAACAACCGCCATCGTCGCGATGATTTGGGTGGCGCTAGCGTTCTGCGGGGCCATACGAGACTACAAAGGCATCACTGTATCGTTTGTTGCGGGACTGTTGCTTGCCATAACGGGCTCAACGGCTGCGGCCCTGCTGGGGCTTGGCGCTGCCGGCATGGTGTGGGGCTTTGCGGCGGGTCTAACTCTGACGTTTTTTGGCTTGACGCTGCGCGTGCTGGAGACATTTCCAGGCGCACTGACGTCGCCGTTTCAGGCGCTTAGCACAATGGCCGGCGGCTTTAAAACGTATGGAGATCTGGCGGCAGGCGCGCTTCTTGGCACTGCCGGCGTGTGGGTTGACAAATGGGTATTCTGGTTCTCGGAAGAGGGTCAGACGGTGCCGGGCGGGCTCATTCACGCGCCGCTTTATGACAGCGCCATGTTTATTGCGTCGCTCGTCATCATTCCGGCGCTGGCGCAGTTTGTGGTCAAGCTGGAAACTGAATTTTTCGAGCGCTATCAGCACTACTACGGCACCATTCAGTCGCATGGCACCATTGATCAGATTGAGACGGCGCGCCAGCGCCTAGCTGGCTTCTCACTCGAAAATCTTGTGCTCATCACGGTTTCGCAGGCGGCCCTCGCCGCGGTCTTGGCATTGACCGCGCCAGCCATCGTTGAAGTCTTGAACCTGCAATTCCGGCAGATCGCAATTTTGCGTTACGGGGCTCTTGGGTCGGTGTTTCTGTTTGTTTTCATTGCCGCGACCTCGATCATCGTGTTCTTCGACCGGCGCCGGATTTATTTAGGGCTACAGGCGCTGTTTTTCACACTTAATCTTGTTCTGTCGATCATCACAGTGCGCTTAGGCGAAGACTATTATGGCGTCGGGTATTTCTTGGCGGCGTTCATCGCCAGTGCCATCGCGCTCATCATCGCCGACCAGACATTTGGCAAACTCAATTACTTGACCTTCATCGGCAATAATCCGTCCGTAACAGGGCCCAAGCACCGCCGCTGGCGCTTGTTCAGGGCATAGCTTTACTCAGGCTTTGGCGCGGCTGGATCGGGCCGGTCAGGTGCGCCCGTACTCAGCGTGCCAAGCAGCCGCTCGGTAAAATGGACGATAAAACCTTCGCGGGCAGCAATCGCGCGTGCTGACGCCGCCTTCTTGGCGTCGCTGACATACTCAAGCGTAAATATTTTCAAGCCCGCCTGCTTGGCGCGCCTCAAATACTGCACGGTATCACGCACCATTTGCGGCGGGTTTGGCTCTTCGGTATTGGCGGCACCGAATGCCAGGTCTTCTTTTGCAATGGCGTCGAGACGGCTGACGAGAGACTTGCGGCGTGCCAGCTCTTCCGCGTTCTGCATCACAACAAGAAAACGCGGGTTGAGGCGGCGGGCATGATCGGCAAGACGGGTGACAAAACTCGTCATGGCATCTTCAGCGCCAGGGACCGTAGCTTCAACGTCTTGATAAGCGTCAACCCGGTCGAGATAAACGCCGTCAAAGCCGCTGGCGATGATGCGGTCAAGATAGCTCGCCGGTGTCCCGAAGATGATGGACTGCCAATCGGGATCGGAGAATGTCACCTGGTAATCGCCGGGCCAGCGGGGATTTTCGGGGCCGAGCCAGGCGGGCCGGGTCACGGGGGCATCCCATTCCGGTTTCCAATAATAGCGATAGCGCTCCGCCTCTCCGATGGAGAGGTAGGCGATGATCAACCGGCGCTTTCCATCGGGTTGTCCCTTCAGAGGCGCAATTTCTTCCGGCAAAAAAGGTATTTCTATATCCTGCTTTGGGTGCGGCGCGTGATCGATGACGATGAGATCAATGGGCGTGGTGCTCAGCTTCTCACGATCGATGTAACGCAATTGGATAGCCCAGGATTTGACCGCATTCATGGCCTGGCGGCGGGAGTCCAAATCGGTCTTCGACACAGGGACAATGCTAGTAGCGGCCTTTTTGGAGTCAGCTGCGGCCACATTGGTGCTAAGCGCTGCGAAGAGCGGGATGGCGAGCAAGACGGCAAATCGCATGGGCGCAGAACCAGAATGTGTTGGAGCGAAAAACGCCGCCCGGGCCTATGATCTAGTAGCCAGCCCCTGGCAGCCAGAGTTGGTTGAGCTTACGCGGCCCGAAATAGGGAATAAAGCCCTTCGCTTCAATTTTGCTTTTATCAGCGGCGCGGCGCCCCGGGTCGGACAAATAATCAAGAACAAAGACCGGCCGGCCCGCAGCTTTGGCAAGACTAAGATTGGCGAGGATCGGGCCCACCATACTGGCATCATTCTCTCGCTCGCTATGATTGGCGCCATAGAACAAATCTTCCTTAGCGATGGCATCAATGGTCTCGACCATCTTTTTGTTCTGAAGCAGCTCTTCGGCATTCTGTAGTATAACCAGGAAGTGCGGATTTTTTTTGCGGGCGTGGGCAGCGAGGCGGGCGACGAATTCCACCATCTTGACGGCGGCGTCTGGGCATTCTTTAGCGACTTCGCTGTAGACATCGACGCGGTCGAGGTAGACGCCGTCAAAGCCAAGCTCGATGAGCTTGTAGAGCGGTGAAGGCTCGATACTATTGTAGACGTTGCGGCCGTCCTCGTCGCCAAGAATGGTGCGTTGCCAGCCCTCGTTACAGAAGCGGATGATGCGGTTGCCTTTCCACTGCTGGTTTTCCTTCATCAGCCAGTCGGGGGCGTCTTCGGTCATATATTCCGAGCCGAAGTAGTCTTTGCGGTAGTCTTCCGCTTCCCCGATCGAGAGGTAAGAGATTGCTAAGCGGCGGCTGCCATCAGGTTTAACTTTGAGCGCGGCAACATCGGCTTCGGTAAGCGCTTCGCCGTCCTTGGCGCCCGACGTGGCGTCGGTCACCAGCAGATCGACGGGGGCGGCTTTGATAGCCGTGATATCGACGTCCTGCATCTGGACCGCCCAGGACCGCACACTTCCAATCATCCGGCTGCGTTCAGCCCCAGCCTTAGCGGCGTGTTGCGGATCAACAGCCGGGCCAGCCTTCTTGGTGCGAACAGCGGGAGACGGAGCGGGGGCCGGGGCGGCGGCGATGGGTGCGCTATTTTGGGGCACAGCCTTTGGCGTGGCCCGTGCGGGCGCTTGGTCCGGGGGCTGGAGGGGTTGTGCGGGTGCCGCCACGGCCATCGACGCGGTGGCGAAGAGGGCAAAAGCAAACAAGATAGCCAAACGTCGGTTCAAAATTCGCAACATGGCCTTCGCGCTGGCGGTCTGCCTCACGGGGAGGGGCCCGCATCCATCGCTATCATGACGGAGGGCCGTTAACCCTTCGCCAAGAGCATATTGCTGGCCGTTAAAGCGAAACTATGTCCCAGGTTAGCCGCAGGTGTGTCAGACGCCGCGTGCGTAGGAAACAGGGGCCTTTGAAGGGCTATCGTTGGCTGCTTCGGGACTCGCGGCAGCATAGAGCCAGCACGCGCACGTGATGCCCAAGGCCAATATAGCCACCCATAGTGCTGAGCGCTTGAGCACCCAACGCCACGTCACCCTGGCGGCATTTGCCGTTTGTTCGTTTGTAACAGGCGCATCAATTGTCGTCATGGTCCCTCGGGCAATACAAAACTGGTCCCAACCCCGGCACTGCCGATTGCATCAAGAATTCAGGCTGGCGCAAGGCGCTTTGGAGGTCTTTCCCCGGAATCCGAATCGAATGTGTCCCGTCCGCAGCGCTTAACGCAGAGGTAAGCGTGATTCGTGCCATAGAAAACCGTGTTCACGTTCA
>JAYTQI010000100.1:0-4990 GCA_043746825.1 Hyphomicrobium sp.
GCGGCAGTGCGCCGGGCCCGCGCCGGTTTGCAGGATCCCAACCGGCCGATTGGCTCGTTCATGTTTTTGGGGCCAACGGGCGTAGGCAAGACCGAGCTGACCAAAGCGCTGGCCAACTTCCTGTTTGATGATGAGACAGCGCTACAGCGCATGGATATGTCGGAGTACATGGAGAAGCATTCGGTTGCCCGTCTCATCGGCGCGCCGCCGGGCTATGTTGGCTATGATGAAGGTGGCGCTCTAACAGAAGCCGTGCGACGCCGGCCGTATCAGGTCTTGTTGTTTGACGAGATTGAGAAGGCGCACCCGGATGTGTTCAACATCCTGTTGCAGGTCTTAGATGATGGCCGTCTGACCGATGGCCAGGGCCGCACCGTAGATTTCAAGAACACCCTCATCATCCTGACCTCAAATATTGGTGGCGATTATCTTGTCAACCAGAAGGAAGGCGAGGATACTGAAGACGTGCGCGAGGAGGTTATGGCCGAGGTCAAATCGCGCTTTAGGCCAGAATTTCTCAATCGTCTTGATGAGATCATTTTGTTCCATCGCTTGCAGCGTTCGGAGATGGGCCAGATTGTCGATATTCAGATGGGGCGGCTCTCAAAGCTGTTGGCTGACCGCAAGATCACCATTGAGATCGATGACGCGGCGCGCAGCTGGCTTGCCAATCGAGGTTATGATCCGTCATATGGGGCGAGACCACTGAAGCGGGTCATCCAGCGCCATGTTCAAGACCCGCTGGCCGAGCAAATTCTCGCAGGCGGCGTCAAAGATGGTGACGCGGTGCGGGTTTCTGTGCGAGACGGCCAGCTCACCATCAATGGTTGGCCGGTGAAGGCAGCGGCTTAGTGAAATTTGTCGATGGCCCGTGCAGATACTAGACTGCGGGTCAATAGCAGTGTGATGTCTGATTCTCTGTCTAAGGGGCGAAGCATGCGGCATAAGCTAATTTTTCACACGAGCCTGTTTTTATCGCTGTGCTTTGCGAGTTATGTTGCCGTGGCTCAAAACAGTCCGACAGGTCAAAAAGCCAACGAAACACAAAGTCAAAGCAGCCTCGATCAGATATACTTCGGCAATGCCGGGCACCCAAAGAGCATGGCCGTAACCCCAAGCTATCAGAACCCAGTTACGAGCTTGCATGAAAGAATAGTTGCCCCGAACAGCTCAGGCGACCTTGACCAGCGTTATTTCGGCAATGCTGGATACCCGAGTGGCATCGCCGCTGCCCCCTTTGGAGTTCAAACGTCAAGCACGCTGAATATTGACAAGGGTGAAATTCGCGCTGCAACTGTTATGTCCGTTTATCTGATGTGTCTTCTGGTGCTATTGGCATTCTATGAATGGTCTGACCGAAGCGTCCGCCGAAAGGGCTAGCTTCGCCCTAGCTCAGAGGTATCTCAAAAAAGTATTTGCGAGCCTACGCGTTCTGGGCGCGGGCGGACGCAAGCATGCTCGAATATTTTCCGATAAAATAGTAATTTATACCGTATTGAACTAGAATTGCGATCGCCGCGACGGCAACTGCAAGAGCAGTCCCTCCTGGATAGGTTCTAATCAAATTCGGGAGTTCACTGACCATATTAAGTGCTGAATTCAGCCCAGCATTTGCAATGATAATATACGGAAATAGAAAAAGTAATTGGCAAAAAGTTAGCGCGGTTCCCCACATTGCGAACCGTTTTCGTTCGGTCTCGAACATTGCACGCCCGTAGTCTTTGACGAACCAAGCTGCAGCACCATAGTTTGCTGCTATGCTGCCCAAAAACGATATCGCACTAGGTAGCTTGATCTCTATGACGCTTAGCAGCGAGAGCCCTAAACCGAATAAAGTCTGCACAACAAGCAGCGCCGTAATATATTTTCTCAGTTTGACTTGTTCCTGAGCGCCTATGTCCATTGCCAGATTCAATTTTCACATTCCTTCAGTAAGCCGTGCGAAATCCTCAGCACGCTTTCTACGCACGGTTAAGACTTACTCGCCGTCATGACCGGCGCGCGCTTCATCAGCTCGTCGATACGGGCGCGCTCTTTTTGGAATTCGCCGAGATCTTTGCCTTCGAGCTTGCGCTCGCGCGGCACTTGGATCGACATCGGATCAACAAAGCGGCTGTTGACCAAAACTTCGAAATGCAAATGCGGGCCGGACGACAAGCCGGTTGATCCGACATACCCGATGATCTGGCCTTGCCGCACCTTGGTGCCTTCTTCAACACCCGCCGCAAAGCGCTGCATGTGGCCGTAAGCCGTATGATAGCCATTGGCGTGGCGGATACGGATGTAGTTGCCGTAATAGCCTTTGTGCGTTGCTTCCTCGATGACGCCGGTGCCAGATGCAAGAACGGGCGTGCCTTGCGCGGTGGCCCAGTCAACACCTGTGTGCATTTTCTTAGTGTTCAGCAACGGGTGGAAACGCACGCCAAAGCCCGAGGTTAAGCGCACATCGTCGCCGCGCACCGGTTTACGCATCAAGAATTTTTTCGAGTTATTGCCATCATCGTCGTAGTAGTCGACGACGCCGTCGGGGGTGCGGAAGCGGTAGAAGTGAAAGATCGTGCCGCCACTGGTGATGGCGGTGTAGAGCAATTCCCCTGGTGGACCATCAGTTGACTGCTCGTCCTTCATATCGAAAAACGCTTCTAACGTATCACCGGGGCGGACGCGGCGGCGGAAATCGGTATCAAACGCATGAATGCGCAGGACTTGTGTGATCGTTTCCGGCGGCACACTTTGCACGAGGCCGGCGTGATAGACGCTGGCATAGAGGCTGGAAGACGGACCACTGTCGCCGTCGTTGTTTGCGGCCTGTTGCAATTCCCGGCCGATGGATGATTGGGCGCTGGCAACGAATTCACCCGCCGCATTGCGCATGACGGTGACGATGTGGTCGTGACCGTCGGAGAAAACCGAGAACCGGGCCGGTTCTTTTTTATTCGCTTGAGTGAGCGAGGGCACGAGTGTGATCCGCACTTCTTGTCCTGGCACAAGCGCTGTCTCGGGAAAAATATTGCGGGCGGATGCAATCATTTCCTTGGCCTGCCAAAGCTCCGCCCCAGCATCGACGAGAAGTTTTTCAAACATATCTTTCGGTGGTATTTCAGAGCGGCCAACTTTCACAACCCGGATTTCGCTGCCCTCAAGATCATCGCTAGAATCATCAATGATATCAGGCTTTTTTGCGATATTCGTCGTGCTTGGTGTTTGCTCAGGCGGCGCTGCGGCATTCGCGTCTTTCGGGGCGGCACCCAATGGTTTCAGTGCTGACGCACTATCGGCGGCCACACCATCCTGTGGCAGCCCGGCTTCGGCCGGGGGCTGTAGTGCGGGCACTTGCTGTTCGGAACTTCGATCAACGATGTCTTGAACTTCTTGACCGTCCAACTCCTGGCCGTCTTCACCCGGTAAAATTCCGCCTAACAATTCGACGACCTTGATCGAGACATCGGAGCGGCTGACACCACTTCCTGCATTTTCATCGTCGTCGTTGGAGCGGACAGGCTGGTTATTGGCGTAAAGTTTGAAAGGATTGAACGGCGGGATCACATCGGCGTAGTTCGACGGCACGGGAGCTAAGCGCGCGAAGATGCGGGCATAAGGTTTCTGGCGCACGTACTCGCGGCCATCGCGCCGTTGTTTGCTTGACTCGTGAATGATGTAACGCGTCGAGAGCGCGCCAGTTGTGAGCTGTAAGCGATCAGTCTTGGGCGACACCCATTTCAGACCTTCGGAATTTTTCATTGCAGGCTGAGCGGGTGCTGTCATGGCGCTGTCGCTTAAGCCCTTCAGGACTGGTATCAGCCCGTCGTCGCTCATGTTCTTGTCAGCCGAACCCCAGATGACAACGACAATCGCAACAGCACCGATGGTTGCCGCGAGACACGTGCTTAGCATCCAGCGGAAACGACCGACCTGGCGCGGTTCAACGTGATCGGCGTCGTAGATGTCTTTGAAAAAACCTCCGCCGCGCCCGCGATAGACGTCTGGCAAAGCGCGGCTTTGCGCTTCTATGGCAAGCATGCCGGATTGCGTACGTTGCAATTTTCTCCGGCGCTGAAACACGGTCAGCAGTCTCCTTCGAGGCCGGATGGCCCCCCAATTTTGCGCACAATACGTAACGTCACTACGGCAGAGCCCGGCATGCGGTTGCCTGATTACTGCACCCAAATGCCGACGGCGGCTGGCATAATTCGGCACTTCACCCCGGTCACGCCGCCCCCGGCACACCTCTGTGGTACGCTGATTTCTCGGCCAACGGAAATAGGGATCGCGCGTTATCCCTAGTCAGAGGATTGGATTGGAAGGCTAAAAGCGGGCGGGCTGATGGCGAAAAATGCGAATTCCAGCGGCCCTAATGCTGCTCTGCACGCAGCCGGTGCCGAAGGCTTCTTAATCTATTGTAGTAAAACAATATTTTCCGCATCTCAGAAATCTCGTCCACATGGCAAAGACTTTTTTAAATCAGGTGTTGACACCGGGCCTGCGTTGTTGTTTAAACGGTCCTCGTTGGCGGGCTTAACTGCTTCGCCGCCCTCGCAGGGCATTCAACTCTCGAAACCCTTGGGTTCAAAACCGGGCCAACCGGCGGTAACTCATTCGTCTCGAAAAAATCCGGCGGTCCAGCCGCCGGGTGGGTCAGTGTTCGCGAATTCTTGAATTTGCTCTTTGACAATTGAATTTGAAGGAAGGGAAACGCAGACGGCGGAGTCCTGGCGGATCTGTGGTCGCAAGATCATGGGTCACACTAGACACTGGCCTATCTGTGTTTCAATAACCATCACCGTGATGCGCGCCGGGTAACCGGTCGAGCGTCACAGTGTAAGGTGCCCGTTACACAGTCATACTTGGATTAACCTCCAAGCCAAAAAACCAGTATCAAATCTTTCAACTTGAGAGTTTGATCCTGGCTCAGAACGAACGCTGGCGGCAGGCCTAACACATGCAAGTCGAACGCCCCGCAAGGGGAGTGGCAGACGGGTGAGTAACACGT
>JAYTQI010000101.1:0-2272 GCA_043746825.1 Hyphomicrobium sp.
TGAACAAGCCAAAGCAAAACCGACGCGCCCACAATGGCTTGCCAGGTATTTCCCTCAGCACCGAAAGCCGGGAAAAAATAGCTGAGGGCGCCAAAGATCAAGACTACATAGGAGACGTTGCCGATCCATGCGCTAAGCCAATAGCCCCACGCGCTGTTGAACCCGACGAAATCTCCAAATCCAGCGCGTGCGTAAGCATAGGGCCCGGCGTCTAGCTTAGGCTTTCGCGTCGACAGTCCCTGATAGACGAACGCAAGCGCTAACATGCCAACGCCGGTAATAAGCCAACCGATGATGACAGCTGCGGGCGAGGCGCCTTTTGCCATGTTTTGCGGCAAGCTGGCCACCCCGCCGCCAATCATCGAGCCAACGACGAGCGCCGTCAGTGACAACAGACCGAGTTTGCCGTCAGCGCTCTGCGCCAAGACGGGCTTTGATATGACGGCGGTATTGGACATGGAAAATCTCCAGAGTGAGGGTGTTGAAGTAACCGGAAGTTCAAAACCTATGGTAGGCTCGGAATCTACTCAGTGAGAGCCGACCAACGAATGCACGGTCATGAGCGAGCAGCCATGACATGGATCAGTATGCTGATTGGTGAAAGCTTGCAGAGTTGGGCTCGCCATCGCGCCAGCATCCTCGCTGCCTATGGCCTACTGCATCCATTGAAGTTGCGCCTTGCAATTGGGCGCACGGATTATTGTGGAACAAAATGCGCGTTGAGTTGTTTAACTGCAACACCAACTTGCCGACCGGCATGTGTCCAGGGTCGTTTAAATTCAACGCCGAGTTCCGAGACAAAGAGACAGCAGGCCAGTTATCATGTCAGACAACGCAGCCTCTTATTGGGCGAAGGAGGGGCCGGAACTGTTTGCGCGCCTCGGAAGCAGTCCCGAAGGGCTCTCGTCAAGCGAGGCCGCTAAGCGGTTGCGCACATTTGGGGCCAACAGGGTCAATGACGAAAAGACCTCGGGACCATTTCGCCTTTTTCTGAGCCAGTTCGAGAATCCGCTGCTTTTAGTTCTGATTTTCGGTGCCGTCCTGTCCTTGATTTTGCAGCAATGGACGGATGCTGGCATTATAATTGTCATCGTGATGTCGAGTTCATTGCTTGGATATTACCAGGAATATAAAGCATCGACTGCCCTTTTGGCACTGAGACAGCGGCTCGCGCTGTTGGCTAAGGTCCTGCGTGACGGGAAAGCAATTGCCTTACCGGCGTCGGACATTGTGCCGGGCGACATTATCCAGCTGTCTGCGGGAAATTTAGTGCCGGCCGACGGAGTTCTCCTGACCGCCACGGATTTTCTGGTCACCGAGGCGTCACTTACTGGCGAATCCATGCCGGTGGAGAAGAGGCCCGGAGTGATTTCTGCCGATGCTTCAATAGGTCAAAGAACAAATTGTGCCTTTTCAGGCACCTCTGTACGCAGCGGGCTGGCGACGATGCTGGTCGTTGCCACCGGTGCGCAGACTGCGCTTGGCGATGTGGCCAAACTCATCGGCGCCTCGGAGCCGGAAACCGAATTCGCGCGCGGCGTGCGGCAGTTTGGCTATTTGCTGATCAAAGTCATGATTATCATGGTGCTGTTCGTCCTGGTTGCTAGCCAGGTTCTGGGTCGCCCATTCATCGAATCTCTGTTGTTTGCGGTCGCCCTCGCTGTTGGCATCACACCTGAATTGCTTCCGGCAATTGTCACAGTCACTCTCTCCGCCGGCGCCCGCGCCATGGCGAAGGAGGGGGTCATCGTCAGGCGGCTTGAGGCGTTGGAAAATCTGGGCAGCATGGATGTGCTGTGCACCGACAAGACAGGCACTTTGACGGAAGGCGTCGTGACGCTTTCTGCAGCGCTCGACCTCGAAGCCAAGGAAAGCGCTAATGTTCGTCGGTATGCTTATCTGAATGCGGTTATGGAAACGGGTATCGAAAACCCGCTAGATGAAGCGATTGTTGCGGCAGGAAAGGCAGCGGGCCTTACGCTTGCGACTTACGAAAAAGTTGACGAGATCCCGTATGACTTTATCCGCAAGCGTCTAACGATTGTTGTCAAAGATAGTGCGGAACCCAAAACCCGACTGATCATCACAAAAGGATCCTTCGACGCCGTACTGGCCGTTTGCACACGCGCCAGCATTACCGGAACAGAACAAACTCTTGATCCGGCAATAAGAGAAAAATTGAGAGCCGCGCTTAATAAGAATGGCGCAGACGGGTTTAGGGTGCTGGCAGTTGCAACAGGCGTTGTTGCGGTCAAATCTGATTATGACATCA
>JAYTQI010000102.1:0-2270 GCA_043746825.1 Hyphomicrobium sp.
GGTATCCGCAAAAGCGCGATCTTGTGAAAATGCAGGACGAGCTGCTGCACCAGCGTGAACTGGCTTTGACAATGGCCATCATGACTCAGGTCCATGTCAGCCACGTCCGCTATCAGCACATGCGCCGCGAACTTAAAACAGCGGCTGAATATCTCGATGTCCAGCGCCGCCTGATGGGCCAGATGCGGGCGGAAGCCAAGGTTGGCAAGATCAGCGAGCAGACGCTTATTCGCGAAGAAATGAATACGCTGATCGCCGAGGTCAAGCACGACATCGCCTTCTCGAGCTTGCAGAACGGTTACGCCAATCTGTATGCGTCGATGGGCCTCGATCCCTATCACGACTCGCTGGATGCCAAGCTCAGCGTCAAAGACCTGACCACGCAGTTGAAACAGCTCTGGGCCGAGCGAGGAGAGTCCCGTGTCAAAGCCAAAATCTCCAGCGCGGACTAGCCGCCGCTTCCCCTTCATAGTCTTGGGACTCTGCAGCGCTCTTTTCGGCGCCTCTCCGGCGCCGGCAACCGATGCCGTAACGCCGGCTCGCGGCGTGGTGCGGCCAACGGCGCGCGCCATGATCTCAACCGACCTTCAGGCGCAGGTTTCCGCGACTAAATTCAAAGAAGGTGATCATTTCAAGACGGGCGACGTGCTGGTTGAGTTCAACTGCCGCCGCCATGAAGCCGACCTTGCCGCCGCCGAAGCGCAATTGCTGGAAATGAAACTCCTGCTTAATAACAACGTCGAACTAGACAAATACAAAGCTGTTGGACGCACAGATGTAGAAGTCTCCCGCGCACGCTTGAAAAAAGCCGAGGCGGAAGCCAATGGCTTGCGTGCCCGCATCGAGCAATGCCGCGTCGTCGCACCGTTTGACGGCAGCATCTCGGAACGCAGTATAGAGGTCTACGAAATGCCGCAGGCCGGAAAGCCGTTCCTCACCATTATCGAAGACTGCAAGCTCGAGATTGAGCTGATTGTTCCGTCCGACTGGCTGAAGTGGGTGAAAGCTGGCACGGCCTTCAATTTTGTCGTCGATGAAACGAAGGGGACGTATCCAGCACACGTCACACGGATCGGCGCTGAGGTTGATGCCATCAGCCAGACCATCAAGGTCATGGGCGTGTTCGATGAAAATACAGCCCCCGAAGGCATTCTCTCGGGCATGAGTGGCAACGCTGGCTTCACGGAGGCGAAGGGCTGACATCATGGCGGATAAGCAAGCCAAAGTCAGCGCCGCTCAGTCACAGCCGCCTGGCTCCGCCGTGCGGCCGCAAAACGTCAGCGTGCAAACTGGCCCGAAGCCTGTCGAGAATGAGCGCGAAGCCGCCCTCATGATGCTTTTGGCGCTGGAAGCCGAAGCGCGGGAAGCGCCAACCGAGCTTGATCTTCGCACGCTGATCGCCAACGAGACCATTAAACTGACCCGCGCCCGCCAAATCTTCGTCTTTGCTAAAGACATGGATGGCTTGAAGGTCGTCGCTATTTCTTCGTTGGCCCGCGTTGACCGTGGTGCGCCGCTCATCCAGTGGATCGAGCAAACCATTAAGCGTGTGGCGTCCGATAGTGGTCTGCAAGAATTACGGGAATTCGATCTCTCAGCTTACGCATCCGAAAGCGATACCTCAGCACGCACCTATCCCTTGCGCCAAGCCATCTGGACGCCCTTCAAGGATCGCTCTGGCGGCATTTCTGGGGGCATGCTGCTGACGCGCGAGATTGCCTGGACGGAGCGCGATACCCTGATCGCCAAGCGCTTAAGCGGCGCCTATGGCCATGCGTTGATATCGCTGGCGGCGAGCGAACCCAAATTAGCCCGCTTCATGCCGGGTAAAAAAACTTGGGCAATTGTTGCAGGCCTGCTCGCAGTGCTGGCATTTGTTCCGGTCTCGTTGACGACGCTGGCGCCGGCTGAAGTTGTGGCTCTGAAACCCTTCATCGTTACCTCCGCACTTGATGGCGTGATCGAAGATATTCCCATCCAGCCCAACACGCAGGTGAAGAAGGGCCAAGTCCTGGTCAAGTTCGCCGATACGGTTCTGAAAAACCGCCTTGAAGTCGCGGAACGCGAGGTGGTGGTGTCAGAAGCCCGCCTCAAAACGACAACACAAGTTGCCTTCGCCGATGTGCGCGGCAAGCACGAGCTGGCGGTGACCCGCGCCGAGTTGGCTTTAAAGACTGCGGAGCGGGACTATGCCCGGGAATTGCTCGGCAAAGCTGAGATCAAGTCCGATAGAGACGGTTTAGCGGTCTTCTCCAACAAAAATGAATTGA
>JAYTQI010000103.1:0-2269 GCA_043746825.1 Hyphomicrobium sp.
GCGTACAAAATGCCCGTCGGCAAGCTCGGCTGGTCGCGTCGCACGATTTTGATCGTCAACGCACCGGATCTTTTGCGCGGCATTCTCACCGACCCGAGCGACATCTATCCGAAGAATGATCTGATGGTCGGAGCCTTGGCACCGCTCGTCGGGGACTCGATGTTTGTTTCCAGCGGCGACACGTGGCGGCGGCAACGGCGCATGATTGACCCGGCATTTTCGGCCATGCGGCTGACCCGGGCCTTCGTCTCGATGACGGGTGCGGTTGATGACTATGAAGCGCATCTGGATGACGTTGCCGGTCGCGGTGAGACCTTTTCGCTCGATCTCGCCATGAGCCACCTAACGGCCGACATTATTTGCCGGACGGTTTTCTCAACATCATTGCAGTCCAAAACCGCGCGTGAGGTTTTTGATGCCTTCACGATCTTTGAACGCAGCGTCGCTAACGTCGAATTGAAGCGTTTGATTTTTGACCCGCCGTGGTCGGATATTCCTCAGCACGCTACCGTGCTGGCGGCCTGCGAACGCATTCGCGAGCACTTGGGTCAACTCGTTGATAAGCATCTGACGCCGGATGGGGCCAACTTCAACGATATTGCGTCGGCGATTGTCGCAGCCAGGGACCTCGATACCGGGCAAGGCTTCACACGCAAGGAACTTATCGATCAGTTGGGCGTATTTTTTCTGGCCGGACACGAAACAACAGCCAGCGCACTGACGTGGGCGTTTTTCATTCTTTCGCAACAGCCCGGTGTTGTTTTGCGCATTCGCCGCGAGGTCAATGCGGTGTGTGGTCAGGGCCCTGTCGAGTTTGAACACGTCAAGCGGTTGACCTTTACGCGCAATGTCTTCCGCGAAACCATGCGGCTCTATCCGCCGATCACGTTCATCCCGCGCGTCGCCGCCGAAGCCACACAAATTGGCAAGTACCGCGTCAAGCGCGGCGCTATGATCATGATCGCGCCGTGGACGATCCACCGTCACGCATCGCACTGGAAAAACCCGCACGCCTTCGACCCCGATCGTTTCAGCCCAGAGCGGGAGAGCGAGCTTGTCGCGGGCACGTATTTGCCGTTTGGTTGGGGGCCGCGGGTCTGTGTCGGGGCGTCATTCGCGACGACAGAAAGCGCACTCATTTTAGCGCGGCTGGCGCGGCGCTACGACTTCATCGTCGATCACCCGGAGCGCGTCCGCCCCGTCGCGCGGCTGACGACGCGGCCAGCGGAGCAGATCATGTGCCGGGTTCAACGCGTCTAAGCGGTGGGTGTCCACTCAATATCGCGCGTTGACGCTTCGCCGAAGCTCAAGCCTTTGAAAATCGAGAGCGCCAGAATTTTGTAAGATGTCACCGGCATCAGAACGAATGGCAGAGGGTCGTTCGCCTGCCAGATCACATCTCTGGAGCCAAATAGATACTTGAGATTGTTGCGGCGCAACTCTGGCGTGAACACCGATTTCTGCGTTTCCGTCAGGCATGGATAGAACTGCTGCAGCAGCGCCTCAGATTTGAAGCGAATGGGTTCAGTGCATTCCGGATTTACGATGGCGCGCGCCAAGTCGTCCGGGTGGATATAGTGGACGCCGCTGGTCGCGCGCGGGTTGCACTCGATGCCAAAAACGGTGCCGTCTTCGGCCTGAACGAAATCAAATGAGATGAAGCCGCTGTAACCGGCTTTCGCAATAAACGTATCGATCCAGGCGTTGACGGCTGCAGCGTCTGTCACCCGCTCGAACGCGACTGAGACCGTGCCCGACATCACCGTGCCTTTGTAAATCGAAGTGACGAGCGCACGGCCTTCAAAGGCGATGGAAAAGCTGCTGTAGACTTGACCGGAAATAAATTGTTGCACGATCGTGTTCGCGCTCGCGTCTTCGGGCGCCAGAGCGGCAGCCGTTTTGATAATTTTCAGGCCTTTGCCTGAGCACGAAAACACCGGCTTGATGACGTGTGGGCCGCGAAGGCTCAGCGCCTCCGCGTCATCGCTCAACGCGGCATAGGTGCTGGGGACTGGCAAACCGTAGTCCTGACAGCGTGTGATGAAGGCGTGCTTGTCGTGCAAGCTCAGCAACGTCTCTTGCTGCGGCGCAAACATCGTGACGCCAGGTGGCAAGCGTCCATGCAGTGCCGCGACATGCATCGTTTCTTCCGAAACGGGTAACACCAGATCGACCGCATGCTTCGTGATTGCGGCTAGAATGTCGTTGAGGTACTGCTCGCGGCTGTCGTTGGGCGCTGTCACCACCAGACTGACATCAACCGAATTCG
>JAYTQI010000104.1:0-4971 GCA_043746825.1 Hyphomicrobium sp.
ATCTCAGTTGGCAGCCCGGCGCATTCTGGAGAGTTCGTTGGGCAAATACAGTGTAGCTTGGCCCGGAGTTTAGGGCTTACAGTTAGGGTTTAGGCGTGCCGCATTTGCCGTCGAGTTTATCAAGTGCCTCATTAATGGCTTTGCCCTCCGGCGAATTGGGGTCAAGGCCTTCGCCAGCGCTCCAGGCGGTCTCGAATTCCGCGCCTAACTCTTTCAAAAAGCCATTAAATTGGGCTTCTGCGGCTTCGGCTTTTTTCTCATCATCTCCGACATCGGTCATCAACTTATTCATAGTGCAATAGGTTTTCATCTTGGCGGCATCGCCGGAGGTTGCCTCGAAGACCTTGATAGCGCTCTCAATTTTGGCGTCGAGCGCGGCGGCCGGCGTGATAACGGCTGGCGTGGTCATGAGGGCCAGCGCAAGACCGGCGGCATAAATCGTCTTCATTCCATACTCCCAGATTGTTTGTGTGACGCAGCGTAACGGCCAGCCGGTGAGGGGTGTCAAAGACAGCTATGCCGGACTTTGTGCTCATTCCGGGGCAGCTGAGAGCGCAACTTGGGACAGCTTCAAAAAATCGTAACCCTCAATGTGGGCATAGATCGGCCCCTCTTAACCCCTGCCACGGTAGGACGCAACGCCCTGATCGGGCAACCAAACGTCCTTAGGCAGAGTGCCAGTTTGCCAGAAGACGTCGATCGGCATCCCGCCGCGCGGATACCAATAGCCGCCAATGCGCAGATAGTGGGGCGCAAGCAGCGCTGCGATGCGTTTGCCGATCGCAACCGTGCAATCCTCATGAAAGGCGCCGTGATTACGAAACGAGGCAAGGTAGAGCTTCAACGATTTGCTCTCGACCAGCCATTTGTCCGGCACATAATCAATGACCAAATGCGCGAAGTCGGGCTGGCCAGTCACCGGGCAGAGCGAGGTGAACTCCGGCTGCGTGAAACGCGCCACGTAATGCGTATCGGGATGTGGATTAGGCACCCGCTCAAGCTGCGCCTTGTCTGGGCTCTCAGGCAACCCGGTCTGCTGGCCGAGCTGGGTGGTTTGGGGGGGCTTGTTTGCCATCGTGTTATTCTGCCGCCAAACGTGCTTGCCGCGCCGGGCCCGAGTAGATCACGCCCTCGTGGCAGCTATCGCGATTGACATGCACCTCAACCAAACCCGGCACGCGGTTTTGCAAACGATGCCAAATCCAAATTGCGATGCGCTCAAGCGTCGGCGCGGATAATCCTTCAACCTCATTTAACAGCCGGTGATCAAGCGCGTCTTGGGTGTCGCTCAGTGCCGCCGTCAACTCATCAAAATGAAAAACGTAGCCGGTCTGAGCGTCCGTCTCACCGTCAATCACAACACGGGCCCGGAACGAGTGGC
Organism: Hyphomicrobium sp.; assembly: GCA_043746825.1. Classification (GTDB taxonomy): domain Bacteria; phylum Pseudomonadota; class Alphaproteobacteria; order Rhizobiales; family Hyphomicrobiaceae; genus Hyphomicrobium_B. The sequence continues at coordinate 1,382 of JAYTQI010000104.1, forward strand.
CATGCACCCGCGCATTCGCCGTGCCAGGTGTGGCTGAGGGCAAAAAGTGGGCGGCTTCGAACTGGAAGTCCTTGTAAATGCGCATGATGGCTCAATTAGGCGATTTCTTATGGATATTCAAGGGCTCTCGCGCCGCAGGGTTAGTGGACGCCTAAACCGGCAAGACCGTTCGGCCCTACCTGATCCCGACCACCTTATGGGTCTGGACTGACAGCCGCCACGGCGGGTTATTGAGGCAAAAGGCAATCGCGGCCTGCGTGTTCGCCGCCTGCGCTGGGCCGTCCATCGGCTGCAGAAAAAAGTGCTCGAAGTCGAGCCCGCGCACCGCGCCGGGTAAAAGCGCCGCCTGCGGATAGACCAGTTTCAATTCATCGCCGCGCACTTGTTTCAAATCCGCGCCAGCCTTGGGCGAGACGCAAATCCAATCGATGTCTGCGGGCACAGGCAGCGTGCCATTGGTCTCAATCGCAATCGCGAAACCTTCATCATGCAGGGCGTCGATCAGGGCTTGATCGACCTGCAACATCGGCTCGCCACCAGTTAAGACGACGAGGCCGGGACCAACTTTCGCGGTGCACGCAGTTTTGACAGCGCGCGCCAGATCGGGTGCGGTCTCGAACTTAGCCCCGCCCGTGCCATCGGTGCCAACGAACTGGGTATCGCAGAATTGGCAAATGGCGGTGGCGCGGTCTTCCTCGCGCCCGCTCCACAAGTTGCAGCCTGCAAACCGGCAGAATACCGCTGGCGTCCCAGCATTCGCGCCTTCGCCTTGCAGTGTGTAGAAGATTTCTTTGACGTGGTACATGAGGTGAGGGACTAGGTTCTAGGGACTAGGGATTAAAGGCATCGCTTAGTCCCTAATCCTTAGTCCCTAAAACCTCAAGTGAGGGCACGAAGACAAATGACCACCGGCCAGCGCACCTATCGCTACTTTGACCTTGTGATGGTGGCGTTTGTGGTGGTGCTGGTGTGCTCGAACCTGATCGGGCCCGCCAAGGCCGCGACTTTGACACTGCCACTCATCGGCCCCGTCACCTTTGGTGCGGGCGTTTTGTTCTTTCCAATCTCGTACATTTTCGGCGATGTTTTGACCGAGGTCTACGGTTACGCCCGGGCCCGCCGGGTGATCTGGGCTGGTTTCGCGGCGTTAATTTTCGCGGCGGTGATGGCCGCGGTCGTCGTGGCGCTGCCGCCGTCGCCAAGTTGGCCCAATCAAAAAGTTTACGAGATCGCCTTTGGCAACACCTGGCGGATCGCGGGGGCGTCAATGCTGGCCTATTTCTGCGGCGAGTTCGTCAATTCCTATGTGCTTGCCAAAATGAAACTCGCGAGCGAAGGCCGCAACATGAGCTGGCGGTTCGTCGCGTCCACAATCGCGGGCGAGGCGGTAGATTCATCGATCTTCTATCCGCTGGCATTTTGGAACTCCGGTATCATGCCGAATGAGCTTGTCGGCACGCTCATGATCTCGCAGTTCGTGACCAAGACCCTTGTTGAGGTCGCGTTCCTGCCCGTCACCACCCGCGTCGTCAATGCCTTGAAGCGCACTGAGAACGAAGACCACTTCGACCGCGGCACAGATTTCAATCCGTTTAAGCTGTAAACGGCATCCGAGTTTAGCAAGTTAATCTCGATCTCACCCCGTCGCGTTCCCGGACGGACCCCGGCCTTGAGCCGGGGGTAGATCCGGGACCTTTACCAGCCTGAGACAGGTAAGGATCCCGGATAGCCGCGATGCATAAGCGTGAGTCTCTCGCGACAATTGGGCGTCGCGGCTTCCGGGAACGCGTGGGGTGGGAGGCGCTTTGTTGCTGCGGGAGCACTGTTAGGCTGCTGCAGCGTTCGTCTGGATCGCACGAACTTCGGTCTTCTTGGCCACCAGCTCAATCGCGGTGCGAACGCCTGCGGGCTTCGGGGGCACTTGGCCGTGATGCGGGCAAAACATCACCAGCAACGCAAAACCAACCGTGAAATTCACGATCTGGGTTCTGGTGCTGGTGGTCATCTGCGTCACGGGTGTCTCTCTTGGGTTCGGGGTCTTCAAGTCTCTGTCGCGTTATCGGGGTTAAAAGGTTCAAGCTGAAATATCGCTTGCGTATGGGTTCAATAGCCGAGCCCCAAAAAGCCCGCAGTTCCGCGGGGAACAGGGGGCTAGGGACTGGTCAATTTGGGAATTCAGGATAAGATCGCGCCATGAACATCCAGACACCAAAACTGTTGACGGTGGATGAGTACCTAGCCTGGGCTGAGGTCAACCCTGGCCGCTATGAGCTGATCAACGGGGTGGTCCGCCAAAAGTCGCCAGAAACATCCGGTCATGCCGATGCCAAGCACGCTGCCGTTATGGCCCTAAAGTCCGCAATCAAACGCGCAGGAATCGCGGCCTATGCCAAGCCCGATGGCATGACGGTGCGAATATCTAAAGATGTTTCGTTCGAACCCGATGCGCTCGTCTATCTGGCGCCGCGCGTCGATCCCGAAAACGTCGAAATTCCCAACCCAATCATTATCGTCGAAGTTGGTTCGCCTTCGACGCGTGGCTATGACACCGGTTTCAAGCTGCCCAACTATATGAGCTTAGCGAGCGTCGAGCATGTGCTGTTGGTCAATGCCACAACGAAGACCATCATTCATCACAAGCGGGCCGCAGGTGGCGGCATACATACCGTGACTGTTTCGGATGGCATCCTCCGCCTCGATCCACCCGGCCTCGAAATCCCCGTCGCTGATTTTTTCGCGTTTGATTGAGTTGCGGTCACGGAGAATTGCCCGCTCCTCCGCACTGTCCGACTGCGCTCAACACTGTTACATCAACAATTTTTTCCGAGGTGCCGTGGTGGAGTTTCAAACTCCAAAAGCATGGACCAGCTATCGTCGCTTGATCAAACTGGCAAATCGATGCAGCGAAATTTGGCTCGTTGGCTTCACGGTGGCCTTCCGCACACTCAAAACCGATTTCTTTGAGCCTGGAAATCGCCTCAGTTTTCGTTTGTCCTTTGAGAGCGTAGAAATCCTTCACGCTCGGCCCCGACATAGAAGCAGAAACAATCAACCAAAGAACGAACACGATGGGAACAAGCAAAATTATCCCAAGAAGCAGCAACAACGAGCCCATGAAGCCGCGCTGGTCATCGGTCATGATTTTGCACCACGCCACTCCTCCCACCCCTTTGCCCGCAACTCGCACGCCGGGCACGCGCCGCAGCCATAGCCCCAGGGATGGCGGTGTGAACGATCACCCAGATAACAGGTGTGGGTGTCCTCGATGATGAGATCGACGAGTTTTTCGCCGCCGAGTTTTTCAGCTAATGCCCAGGTGCCCGCCTTATCGACGTACATCAACGGCGTCTCAATGGTGATGTCCTTATCGAGTCCGAGCGACAGCGCCTTGGCTAAGGTTTGCAGCGTGTCATTGCGGCAATCGGGATAGCCGGAATAATCGGTCTCGCACATGCCGCCAACGAGCGTGGTGATGCCGCGCCGCCACGCCAGCGCTGCCGCATAGGTGAAAAACAACAGGTTACGGCCCGGCACAAAGGTGTTGGGCAAACCGGCGGCGCCAATGTGGATCGCGGTCTCGCGCGTCAAAC
>JAYTQI010000105.1:0-4971 GCA_043746825.1 Hyphomicrobium sp.
GTGCCAGCCGCCGTCGATGGGCTCATCCGCGAGGTCATCGTGGTGGATGGCGGCTCAACAGACCGGACGCGCAAGATTGCAGACGCTTCCGGCGCTGACGTGGTGGAAAGCGCGCCAGGGCGCGGCCAGCAATTGGTGGCGGGTGCCAAAAAGGCGCGCGGTAAGTGGCTGTTGTTTCTGCACGCCGATACTGTGCTGGAAGAAGATTGGACGCGCGACGCTCTGGATTTCATGAATCGCGTTGATCAGGGTGATCAAGACCCCGCCGCTGCTGCGTTCCGCTTTCAGCTTGATGATAAAGGTGTCCGGCCGCGCCTGCTTGAATTGGCGGTGTCGCTGCGCTGCAAAGCGTTGCGGTTGCCATATGGCGATCAAGGCCTACTGATCTCGCGCCGGTTGTACGACAAGCTCGGCGGCTTCAAGGAACTGCCGGTGATGGAGGACGTTGACTTCATCCACCGCCTGGGCCGCGCCCGCGTTGTGATTCTGGACGCGCAGGCCACAACGTCCGCTGAACGCTACAAGCGGGACGGCTATCTGGCGCGGACAGCGCGCAACCTGTTTTGCTTGGGACTTTATGGCGTGGGTGTGCCGCCTGAGAGGATCGCGCATATCTATCGCGGAAAGCGTGATGCAGGCGGCCCGGCTTTGATTCGGGAACCGGTATGAGTTCTGGCCGTTTCTCAGCGTGTTTTGGCCCACGCCTCGTTATCATGTGCAAGGTCCCGGTGATGGGCCGGGTCAAGACCCGGCTTGGGCGCGAGATTGGTTTAGCCAAGGCATCGCGGATCTATCGAACCACCTTAGATCATGTGGCGGCCCGTCTTGGTAGCTCAACACGTTGGCAGACAATTCTCGCGGTCGCGCCTGATGCGGCGGTGATGAGCCCGATGCTGCCGCGGCGGTTGGCGCGCGTTAGCCAAGGTGGCGGCGATCTGGGGCAGAAACTTCAAAACGTTTCCGACAGCATCCCGCCAGGCCCACTCGTCATCATCGGCACCGACATACCGGGAATTCGCGCCCGCGATATCGAAGCGGCATTCCGTCTGCTCGGATCATATGACGCGGTTTTTGGGCCAGCGTCCGATGGCGGCTATTGGCTGGTTGGTTTGAAACGTCGGCCCTCTATACCGGCAGTGTTTGAGGGTGTGCGCTGGTCGAGCCCGTTTGCCCTTAGCGATACCAAGAGAAATTTGGCAGGTCATCGCGTGGCGGAGGTACTCTGCCACGATGACGTCGATACCGCCGCTGATCTCGCGCGTCTTCGCCCGTTCATTGGCCGGCGCATTTTGCCAATATGCTTCAAGAACTAGGGGACGTGATGCGAAGGTTGATGAGATTGGCCGCCGCTGGTTGTGTCCTGGTGGCAATGCCGGGCACGATGGCGCTCGCGCAGACGGTGCCAGGGCTCAAGCGTGATCTCGACTTCGACGCCATGATGAAAACCGTTGATCTCGACGATCCGTCGTGGCGGCTCGAGTACAAGAAGCCGACCTCCGACGGCTCCTCCATTGGCATGTTCATTGGCAAGGGCGACACGCCAACGGACCGCAGCTTCGTGCCAACCAACACCTCCTCAGTCCCCGAAGCCGAGGTCGTGAGCTACCGTCTTGCGCGCTTCCTGGGCGTCAGCCGCATCTATTACCCGGTCGGTTATTACAAGCTTGGGCCCGAAGCGACAGCTAAGTTCCGCGACATGGTCGCAAATACCCGCGAGTTTGAGAATGACCGCATCGTCAACCGCAACATGGTGATGACAGAGCTAAAGGCATCACCGGACTCTATTCTTGGCATCTATCGCCTGAAGCCCAAAACCAAGATGTATGCGGCCCGGAGCTTGGGCACTGAAGGACATTTCAACCAGCGTTCCCCCCTCGCGCGGGACATCCGCGCCGCGAGCCCAATGCCGGGCGACGAGACGATGGCGCTTGAGGGCGTCAAGGGCGGCCGGCCGGATTTTCCTAAGCAGCCCGTTGAGCGGCAGGTGGAACTGGCGCGCCAGCTTTCGACGATTTTTGTGATCGACCAGCTCACCGGCCAATGGGACCGCTTCTGGGAAAACCTTGAGGCCTCGGGCGACAAAAACGGCCGCTTGAAACTGGTTGCGCGCGATAATGGCGGGGCGACGTTCGATGATTGGGATGAGTACGACGCCTACAGCCGCTGGGTTTCGCGTTTTGATCGCGATGTTATTGAGCGTTTGACCGCGCTCAATGGGTTTCTCAAAGGTGAGGCAAAGGAATTTTCAGGCTTTGCGAGTGTCGATGCCTGGAAGGAGGCGGTTGGCTTCATCGCGCCGACGAGCTACGCCGCGTTCAAGAAGAAGCTGGCGCTGTTGATCGAAAAGCGTGAGCCAGCCCTTGTTGCGCAATTCGGCGACGACACGTTCTTTCCGCCGAAATCGGAGGAGGTCGTCAAGCTAGATGCTGAGGATACGTGTGAGGAGGATTGAGGGGAGGGGAGGTGCGTTCAATCTGGTGCAGGCATAAAAAGTATCTACTGAGAAGTCTCTAGATGTTACTCCACCTTGATCCCGAATTTCTCGACGCGGCGTTTATTCAGTGTGGACTCTTTGCCGATCTTAATCAGCGCTTCCTGCGCGTGCTTCGCAAATGTTTGCGCAGTGGCTTTCGCTCCAATCAGCTGACCAAAAAATTGAGCCTGTTGGATGCAAAGCGACAATTCATCCGCATCTTTCATGCTCTTGAAAATATCGTAGTAGCCATCAGTACTGATTTTGGAGAGCAAAAGCATGTCTTCATCGTTCCACGATGCCGTTTTAGCGATTTGGATTAGAACCTGCTTCGGGTCTCTCTTGTCTTCGATTTCGGAGTACTTTTTGGATGCCCGGTCCTTGAATTCTTTGTCCCTTATTTCGTTGGGTCCAAACCTCTCTCTCATGTCGAACGAGCTGGCTTCATGGCAGTCGACGTACAGCGATATGAGTTCGCTGGCGAGTTTGTTTTCGCCAAGATCCCTGAGGAGTCTAACCGTGCCGTCTGCATTCACGGGTGCTATGTACTTTACATTTTTGCGGAAGCTTGTGCAGAGCGCCTCAACTACCTCCTTCTGATTGTCATCAAAGGAGCCGTGATATACTTGCCAAGCCTCGTGAAACGATGATTCAGACGTTTTAGCCTCATAGCCTGCGTGTAGCTTCTGAGCGTCAGCCCCTACGTCTTCTGGATCAATGAAACCACGCTCTAAGCATTCCAAAGCGATGCGGGCCGTGTCTGAGAAGTACCAAAGCCCAAAACGCTGCAGAGTGGCGCCCCACTTAAGTTCGTCTGCCGACTTCTCTTTGTTTATCCCCAGCTGATGGCGCGCTTTCAGAAATTCTATGTCAGGTGCCCCTTCGGCGTATTTGGACCAACCCAGAAGGGTCAAGGACTTGAGGTAGTCCCTCCGAACGCCGGGATTATATTTAGAAATTGATGGCTCAAGTAGTCGAGCCATTCGTTCGATACGACGAATTACACGAATGTTAGTGATGTCGAGTGCCAGACAATGCGGGCGTATTTCATCGTGGATTGATGAATTATCTGGCAGAGCTATCCTAACCGCTTCTTCCGCAGTCGGTTCAAAATTGACGTGGGCATCTACGGTCTTCTCGAAATACTTGCCGAAGTCCACATTTTCCTCAGTATCAAAAGCACCTTCATTGAGAATGAGGACTACCTTGCAATCGCGTTGTTCCTTGAGGAATACGGCAAGCCCCAGGACTTCCTTCAACTTGAGGCCGTCGCCTTTTCGTTCGAGATCGTCGAAAGCAATGAGGCGATTTCTTACAGCAAGAAACGAAAACCTCCGAAGAACTGCAATGTACTCGTTGGTGCCTGAAAGAAGATCTATTTTTTTTAGTGCCTTTCGCCAAGTGCTCTTAGCTGCAGTGGTCGGATCAGCAAGTATCGTTCTAGGGTCGAAAGGCTGTCCGATATTCTCGCTTGGTACCGTGTTCGCAACTATTGCTGCTTTGAGCTCCTCCGCAGAATTGAGCCCGTACAACGAAACAAATGAGTATTCAGAAAGCGCGATTGCTCGCGCTGTTTTGGCTTCTAGGAGATAGCGCCCCCAGGCAAAAGATTTTCCGACACCCCACTTGCCTTTAAGGCAAAGAACCTCAGGGTCCGGGCTGTTGAGAAAACGGGCGATTTCTCGCCCGACCACTTCGATGTTCATGCTTTCATCACCTCGAATTGCCGTTGAGACAGATTAAGGCGATTCGCCCATAAGTCCCGTCCCCGCCCTTCACCCCTTCCCTTTCCTGTGCTCCTCCAAGCGCGGCATGATCTCGACGAGGTTGCAGGGGCGGTGGCGGATATCGAGTTGGTATTTCAGAATTCCCTCCCAGGCATCGCGGCAAGCGCCGGGCGATCCAGGAAGGCAGAATATATAAGTGCCGTGCGCGACGCCGCCGCAGGCGCGTGATTGCATGGTCGAGGTCGCGACCTTTTGGTACGAGAGCATGTGAAAGAGCATCGCGAAACCTTCGATGTCTTTTTCAAACAGTGGCCGCACGGCTTCGGGCGTCACGTCTCGTCCCGTGAAGCCTGTGCCGCCGGTTGTGATGACGCAATCAATGGCCGGATCGGCGATCCAGGCTTTGACCTTGGCGCGAATGTCGTCAACGCTGTCTTTGACGAGCGCGCGGTCGGCGATTTTGTGGCCAGCGGAAGTTGCCATCTCAGCCAGCAAATTGCCGGATTTGTCGTCCGCCAATGAGCGCGTGTCCGACATCGTCAACACCGCGATGTTGATCGGCACAAAGGTGCGGCTTTCATCGATTCCGGCCATGGCGGGTCCTGAACTAGCGGGCAAACGTGTGTCCACTAGTGTCGCGCGCTAAAGGTCTGCCGTCCAGAGCGGTTATGCCGCGACTTGAGCGTCGTCCTCGCGGGCCTTTGCGGGCTTTGCCGAAACTGGGAGGCAGATATCGGCTCTGAGCTCAGCAGGCTCAAAACGGCGCGGGTC
>JAYTQI010000106.1:0-11614 GCA_043746825.1 Hyphomicrobium sp.
TCAATGAAGTGATCGACCTCAGTTGCTGTCCAACTTGGTAGGGCCAAACGGAGCTCATCTTGGGATTCCTTGATACGCTCCTTGCGTGGCGCGCTCGTGTATCCGCCCGCAACCAAGGGCTCCGTTTCGTAATAAAGATTGCGCAAAAGCTGGCCTTTCCAGCCATTCCAAACACCTGGTCCGACGGCCCGGATATCGGCAGTGGTGAGAATGAGCAGCAGCTTCAGACGCTCAGGGCTCTGTACGACAGCGGCAAAATCCTGCACCGTTTTTGGGTCTGAGATATCGCGCGACTGCGCCACGTTGCTCATGGTGAGATGTTGCTCGATCAGCCAAGCCACGAGTTCTGTTTCTGCAACGCTTAGGCCCAGACGTGGGCAGACCCGGCGGGCAACGCGAGCGCCAACAATCGAGTGATCTTCCTTCTGGCCTTTGCCGATATCGTGCAGAAAGGCTGCAACAATCAGTGCGCGTCGGTTCTGCACCGTTTTCATAAGTTCAGTTGAGAGTGGTAATTCGGCTGCCAATCCGCCCTTCTCAACCTCGATAAGGTTACCGACCGTGCGCAGCAAATGCTCGTCCACCGTGAAATGATGGTACATATTGAACTGCATCATCGCGACGATACGTCCGAAATCTGGAATGAAACGGCCAAGCACACCGGCTTCGTTCATGCGCCGCAAAGTGTCCTCAGGATTATTTTTTGACGTCAGTAAGTCAAGAAACAGCCTGTTGGCTTCCGGATCGTTGCGCATCTTATCGCCGATCAAGCGCAGTGATCCGCGCAAAAGCCGAATGGCATCTGGATGAAGAAATCCGCCCGCACTCTCCGATTGCGCAAAAAACCGGATGAGATTGACGGGATCGCGCTTAAAGACGTCGTTGTCCGCAACGTTCAGCCGGTTATTATCGACACGAAAATCAGTGCGTTGCCGGATGTGGCGGCGCTGAGTCCACCCAAGTGGTTTAAAAAAACGCCCAATCCCTGGCGCCGATTTGAGTTGCTGCATTTCAAGAGCGCTGCATAGAATCGTCGCTAGATCGCCGACGTCTTTGGTGATCAAAAAATAGTGCTTCATGAAGCGCTCAACCGAACGCAGACCCTGGCGTTCTGAATAGCCGAGGTGGCTGGCAAGCGCTGGCTGAAGATCAAAGGTCAAAACCTCTTCCGCGCGGCCTGTCATAAAATGCAGGAAACAGCGTACGCTCCAAAGGAAATCCTCGCAACGGCAGAAGGTTTGCACTTCATCGGGCGTGAAAATGCCGGCTTCAACGGCGGCCTGACCGACATCCTGGCCAAAAATGTACTTCGACAGCCAATGGAGCGTGTGAAGATCTCTGAGACCGCCTTTACCGTCTTTGACGTTGGGCTCCACTTTATACCGGCTCTCGCCGGAGCGGCGAATGCGCTCTTCACGTTCGTTCATTTTAGCGTCGATAAATTCACGCGCCGTGCCACTGACGACCTGCTTCTTGAAGCGATCCTCAAACTCTGCAAAGAGCTGCCGGTCGCCATGGATCAGGCGCGCGTCGAGCAAGGCTGTGCGAACGGTAATATCTGAGATCCCAAACTTGATGCATTGATCGACCGTGCGGGTCGCATGGCCGACCTTGAAACCAAGATCCCACAGTATATAAAGCATATACTCTGCTACGCTCTCGCCCCAAGGCGTCTGCTTGTAGGGAAGCAGAAACAACAAATCGATGTCAGAACCCGGTGCCAGCAAGCCACGGCCATAGCCGCCTGTTGCAACGATTGACATACGCTCAGCGTCGGATGGGTTTGTGGCACGGTAAACGTACCAAACAGTATAGTCGTAGATGAGCGCAATCAGCTCGTCTTGGAATTTTGACAGAGCCGCCGCGCATTTGCGGCCCTTTTTACCAGCTTCCAGCTCTTGGCGCGCGCTTCCTCTCGACGTCCGGACGAGTTCCTTCAACCGTTCAACCACATGCGGGCGGGCGTCTTGCGGTCCGCCATGGGCGTTGTGAAGGCCGGTCAGCTCCAGGCGCAAGGCCTCTGGATCGAAATACGGCGGGCTGGTGTTTAAGTTGCCCAGGCTAGCGGTCCTTTTTCTTAGGTATGTCAGCGAGTGCCTTGAGCGCATAAAGCGTTTCCAAAGCCGCTTTAGGGGTTAGCTCATCGGGACGCAAATCGGCGAGCATTTTCTCAGCAGCTGAGGGTTCTCGTGAGGACGGCCCGCTCTGCGGCCGGGTTGCCGAGAAAAGCGGCAGGTCATCGAGCGTGTCGCTCTTGTCTTTAGGGCGGTGGTCGCCTTTCTCAAGAACCGCCAACACTTCGCGGGCCCGCCTTACAACTTTTTCAGGCAATCCCGCAAGCTTGGCGACTTGGATACCATAAGAACGGTTGGCGGCGCCGGCTTTGACCTTATGCAGAAACACGATCTCATCATGCCACTCTGTGACATCCATCGTGACGTTGGCAATGCCGGACAAACGGCGGGCCAAGGCTGTCATCTCGTGATAATGGGTCGCAAACAATACGCGTGCTTTGGTCTCGCTGTGCAAGAATTCAACCGTTGCCCAGGCAATCGAGAGCCCGTCGAAAGTCGCCGTGCCACGCCCAATTTCATCGAGAATAATCAACGAGCGCGCCGTTGCCTGATTGAGGATGGCCGCCGTCTCGACCATCTCGACCATGAAAGTTGAACGCCCGCGCGCCAGATCGTCCGACGCGCCAACGCGCGAGAACAACCTGTCAACGATACCGATATGTGCCTGCTTAGCTGGCACGTATGAGCCCATTTGCGCGAGCACAGTGATCAGTGCGTTCTGGCGCAGAAATGTAGATTTGCCTGCCATGTTCGGGCCAGTGACCAGCCAGATGCGGGCTTCCGGCATTTCGTCAAAACCGGGCGGGGCGTTGCCGCTTGCCCGGCTCAATAAACAATCATTCTCAATGAAGGCGCCGCTCTTGGCTTTTCCCAGCGCCTGCTCGACGACAGGATGGCGGCCGCCTCTGATCTCAAACGTCTGGCTGTGATCAACGGTGGCGCGCACGTAGCCTTGCTCCAACGCAATGGCTGCGAGGCTTTGCAAGGCGTCAAGCTCGGCAATCGCCTGTGCGACATCGCCAAGACCACGATCTTCGCCCGCGATCCTGCCGGCGAAATCAGCAAAAATTTCTTGCTCAAGATTGCGGGCGCGCTCTGTCGCAGACGCAATCTGGCCTTCGATGTCGATAAGTTCTGGCGTTGAAAACCGCGCTGCATTGGCCATGGTCTGGCGATGGCGGAAAGTATCACTTAACGGCGGCGACAACAATGGCTTGGCGTTGAGTTGGGTGGCTTCTACATAGAACCCGAGAATATTGTTATGACGGATCTTCAGGCCTTTGATGCCGGTCTCAGCTGCATAGCGTGCCTCCAACGCCGCCATAAATCCGCGGCTGTCATCACGCAGCTTTAGCGCGGTATCGAGATCAGAACTATAACCAGCGCGCACGAACCCGCCATCCCGCTTGAGGTGCGGTGGATCATCGAACAGCGCTTTCGTCAACACCGCCGCCAACTCCGGCTTGACCGCACCGAGGCGTTTGACGGCCTTGTCGAGATCAGGGGCTAAGCCCAGCCCAGCCGACGCGTGCTTCAACAATTCGACCGCGCGGGCGGCCGAGGTCAACGCATCGCGGACCGCTACGAGATCGCGCGGTCCACCACGGCCAAAGGCCAAACGGCTTAACGCACGTGCAATATCTGGGGCACCTTTGAGCGTCGCGCGCACATCATCGAGCACGCGCTGGCGGTCTTTCAAGAACGTTACGGCATCGAGCCGGGCGTTGATCGCTTCAGCATCCCCTAATGGCGCCGACAGACGGGCCTGCAATTCGCGGGCACCAGCGCCAGTCACGGTACGGTCAATCGCGGCAAGAAGACTGCCGGATTTTTCACCCGATGATGATCGCACAAGCTCCAAGGACGCCCGGCTCGCCGCATCAATGGTCAGAATCGCGCCTGAGCCTGTTTTGCGTGGCGGCAACAAGCGCGGCTTGCGGCCCATTTGCGTCAGTTCAATGTACTTCAGCAGTGCGCCAATGGCTGCCAGCTCCGGCCGCGAGAAGCTTCCAAAACCTGCAAGCTCACTCACGCCAAGCTGAACTTTGAGATCACGTTCGCCGGATAAACTGTCAAAGAATGCTGCTGGAACCGGCGTTGTCTTCGCGCCCGCCAACCCGGCCCAGCGCGTAAATTCCGCGTCCGCTAGCAAAGCATCGCTGGCCAGAATTTCGCTCGGCGCGATACGCACCAATTCCCCTGCCAGGTCCGGCCCCATCAAATCTGCAATCTCAAACTCGCCGGTCGAGATATCAACCGACGCCAGTGCCAACTTTGAGTCAACTGCAAGCGCGGATCCGGCTCCGCTACCCGCGCGAAAAACGCTGGTCAAGAAATTGCGGGTCTTTGCATCAAGCAGCGCATCTTCGGTCAGCGTACCTGGCGTGACCAATCGCACGACGTCGCGTTTGACGACAGATTTAGAGCCGCGCTTCCGGGCTTCCGCTGGATCTTCAAGTTGCTCGCACACAGCAACCCGGTAGCCTTGTTTGATCAGGCGCTGGAGATATTCGTCAGCCCGGTGCACCGGCACACCGCACATCGGGATATCGCCACCGTGATGCTTGCCGCGTTTGGTGAGCACGATGCTAAGCGCGGCAGACGCCACCACCGCATCCTCGAAAAAAAGCTCGTAGAAATCGCCCATGCGGTACCAAAGCAAGCTATCTGGATTGGCGGCCTTGATTTCCAGGTATTGCGCCATGGAGGGCGAGGCTTCCCCGCTGTCGCGTTGCCCAGCGTCCTTCAAGACCGGCTCCGCAGTCTGTCCAGCCGTACCGGCAATTTCGCTCATCTCAGGGTAGCGTCGTTTGGACATGGCGCGTTTGGCCGATACCTTAAGCCGTGTTTGGGGCTAACCACAGTTGTGTCCGGCGAACAAACCCTGCATTGAGAGTTCTATCTCCGACCATTGGAGGACCTATGCATAGGTTGCCGCGTCTGGTCTCGCAACCTATCGTGCGCCGTCTTCCCGTACTTTGACTCAGCTGTAGTCCTTCCGGACCCGTCTTCAATTCAACCGTTAAGGCTCAAATGGCCACTCAATTTCGTGCTGCCCGCATTACATCGCAAGAAGCGTTGCAATTTCACGCCGGCGGAAAACCTGGTAAACTCGAAATTTCCGCCACAAAGCCGCTCGCGACCCAGCGCGATCTGGCACTCGCCTATTCGCCGGGCGTCGCCATACCTGTGCGAGCCATCGCACAAAACCCAGCCGATGTTTATGCCTATACGAGCAAAGGCAATTTTGTGGCCGTGGTCTCGAATGGCACGGCGATTCTTGGGCTCGGAAATCTCGGAGCGCTGGCCTCTAAGCCCGTGATGGAAGGCAAGGCAGCCCTGTTCAAACGCTTCGCCGATATTGACGCCATCGATCTGCTTGTTGATACCGAAGACGTCGAAGCCTTCATCAACTCGGTGCGCTACCTCGGCCCCTCATTCGGCGGCATCAATCTTGAGGATATCAAAGCCCCGGATTGCTTTATCATCGAAGAGAAATTGAAAGAGCTTCTCGACATTCCGGTGTTTCACGACGATCAGCATGGCACCGCTATCGTTGTCGCTGCTGGCGTTCTCAACGGCCTAAGGGTGGTGGATAAAGATATCGGCAAGGTAAGACTGGTGTGTGCAGGGGCTGGAGCTGCGGCGCTGGCTTGTCTAAACCTTCTTCTCAAGATCGGTCTCAAACGCGAGAACGTCTTCATCGCCGATATTGAAGGCGTGGTCTACGAGGGCCGCACTAAGCTCATGGACCCCTACAAAGCCCCTTATGCGCAAAAGACCAAAGCCCGCGTTCTTGCGGATGTCATGAAAGGTGCTGATATATTTCTTGGCCTCTCGGCCGCTGGTGTGGTGTCCAAGGATATGGTGGCCAGCATGGCGCCTAAACCGTTGATCTTCGCGATGGCGAACCCAGACCCTGAGATCACGCCTGAAGATATCCAGTCCGTGCGCAGCGATGCTGTCATCGCCACGGGCCGCTCCGACTATCCCAACCAGATCAACAACGTGCTGTGCTTCCCATTCATTTTCCGGGGCGCGCTTGACGTCCAAGCAACCACAATCAACGACGCCATGAAAATCGCCGCCGCCGTAGCCATCGCCGAACTGGCGCGCGCCGAAGTCCCCGATCAAGTGATGGCGGCCTTCCACGGCGAACGGCCGACGTTTGGTCCAGGCTACATCATTCCAGCACCCTTCGATCCCCGGCTCATCTCACACGTGCCCGTCGCCGTCGCCAAGGCCGCGATGGATACGGGCGTTGCCCGCAAGGCCATTGCTGATTTGGACGGCTACGTCGCGCGCCTCAAAGGCCGCTTGGATCCAATCGCCGGCTGGCTGCAAACGACATTTGACAAAGTGCGTAACGATCCCAAACGAGTCATCTTTGCTGAAGGTGAGGATCAGGCGGTTGTGCGCGCCGCCCATTCCTACGCCATCCAAGGATTTGGCCAGCCCATGTTGATCGGCACCCGCGAAATCGTCAGCCAGCGCTTCCGCGAACTCGGCGTACCACTGCGCAGTGACTATGAGCTGATCGACACCCGCACCTCGCCCCACATCGCGGAGTTTACAGAATTTCTATATTCGCGGCTGCAGCGTCGCGGCTATCTCATGCGTGATTGCGAGCGTCTTGTCGTCAATGAGCGCAACGTCTTTGGGGCGTTGATGGTCGCTCACGGCTACGCCGATGCCATGGTTTCTGGCGTCACCCGCAACTGGACCAGCGTCTACCGCGACGTGCACCGTGTATTTGATGAGAAACCGGGCCGCCACGTCATCGGCGTCTCATTGGCACTCAGCCGTGGCCGGGCCGTGCTGATCGCTGATACCAGCATCCATGATATGCCTAGCGCTGAACAGCTTGCCAATATTGCGGTCGAAGCCGCTAACGCCGCGCGCAATTTTGGCATCGAACCGCGCGTCGCGCTGCTCGCCTATTCCACGTTCGGCCAGCCTCGCGGCGAGCGCTCGGATCAGGTGCGCGAAGCTGTGCGGATTCTCGGCGAGCGGCAGGTCGATTTTGAATATGACGGCGACATGGCCGCCGATGTCGCTCTAAATAAGGATCTCCTGCGCCACTATCCGTTTTGTAAGCTCTCCGATACTGCCAACGTCCTGGTTATGCCAGCCTTTCACGCGGCGTCGATTTCAACCAAAATGTTGAAAGAACTGGGTGGCGCGACGATCATTGGCCCCATCATTGTTGGGCTCTCGCACTCGGTGCAGATCTGCGCGCTTGGATCGACCGACGCCGACGTCGTCAACATGGCAGCGCTCGCCGCTTATGGCGCAGGGCGTGTTTGAGGCAGCGCTCAACAGGGAGTGCTCAAACCTCGGCTGCAACGCGGCTCTTGGTTTCGTCTGGCGCGCCGAAATGTTCGAAATAGCGGGGATCGATCTTTTCGACCGGCAGTACGATTAAAACGTCCGTGGTGCCGAACTGATGATCGATGACGGCGCCGTCTCCGACGAATGCGCCAAGCCGCAGATAGGCTTTAATCAACGGCGGCATCTCTTTGAGAGCGGCCTTGGTGTTGACGGCATCCTTTGGAATCATATTCATAGAAACATGCAGTCTATTGTGTGCGCGGCATCGCCACTCTGGCGGCGCCATTGCGTTGTGATGCAGGAAGCTCAGCGCCATTGCGTACTCGGCAGGGTTGGTACCTTCGAAACTCGCGCAACCGATCATGACGTCGATCTTGTGTTCGCGCACGTAGGTCCAAAGTCCGTGCCAGAGCAGTTCAACTGTACGCTTGGTGCGATAGGGTGAGAGCACACAGGAGCGGCCAAGCTCCATAAAACTGTGGCTGCCGGATTTGGCGGTGAGCAGCGGCGCGATGTCATATTCACCAGCCGTATAGAAGCCCTGATGGCGGTTAGCGATATCTTGGCGAAGCACGCGATAAGTGCCCACAACTTTCGGTGACGGGCGAACTCCGTGGCGGCGGCGATCATCTTCCTTGGTAAGATCGACCACCAGAAGATGATCGCAGCAGGCGTCAAAGGCATCTTCATCGCGGCGCCGGAACTGTGCCAACCGGCTTGGCACCGCCGACATTTCCTCAAAAAATACTTGATATCTTAAGCGTTGCGCCAGCTTAACCTCGGCCCGGGTGCGGGCAAGGCGAACTTCCAGGTTGCCGATCCGGCCATAAATCTTCGGCACGACGTGGCGCTTGAAAATGGGGTGGTGAAATATTTGCGGCGATTTCGAGCCTGCAAAGGCCGTCAGAAGCCCCAAAGCCCGCAAGCCTTTTGGCAAGTCCCGCGCCTGGCCGTTGCGAATAGTGGCGCTGCCTCGTCCAGCCGGTTGAAGCATTCTGGTCTCCAGGTGAAATCTGAGAAAAACTCAGCCCTTGGAGACAATAGTAGCACGATTCCGTGACGCTTTTTCTATAGCCACCTGGGCGGCGCCTTACCACTATGCAACAGGTGAGTTTAACCCTGCCAAATCGCCTGCGTTGCACGCTGGCACCCAACGCCGCAATAAGGCGCTAAGGTGATCCGCGTCAAACGGCTTCGCCAAATAGTCGTTCATACCGGCGCTCAGGCAGCGCTCCCGGTCCTCCGCGAATGCGTTGGCTGTGAGCGCGATGATCGGCGGCCCGAAAGCCGTGTCCAATCCGGCATTTTCATAAAGGCTGCGAATGGCGCGTGTGGCGTCCAGGCCATCGAGACCCGGCATAAAAACGTCCATCAAAATGAGGTCGAATGCGGGCTGTCCGGTTTCAAGCGATGCCCTAACCTCAGCCACGGCGTCATGGCCATTGCTGACCATGATCGGCTCGCACCCCGCCTTCTCGATGACGCGGCGCGCCAGAAGCGCGTTGATGTCATTATCCTCGGCAATAAGGACGCGCGGCTTTCGCGCTGGAGCGCCTCTTTGCATGTCTTCGGCTGCATTGCGTCCGGAAGCTTGCGTGACGTCCTTGCCAGAAAATCCCTGCAGCAGCGAGTCAGGCCGAACCGGCCTCACGAGATAAGTTTCAAAACCCTTTTCCCTGTGAGCGCTTAAACCTGGTCGGGCAAGCACTGTTAGAAGAATAATTCCGGTCACTGCGCCAGATTTTCTGGCCGTGCGCATGCTGTCGAGGAGCTTTCCGCACCGGACGGGGTCGTCTTCACCATCGACAACAAGATGCGTGAATTCTTGTCCAGCCAGAGATGCGCGCCGCAAAGCGTCTTTAACGTCGCGGAAATCTGTTTGAACGGTGTTTGCGCCCGCGCGCTCCAACTGATTGGCCATTTGGCTGCGCTCAAAAGCCCGGTCGAACGCCAGTAGCGCCATCACGCCGGTCAACTGGTCGCGGCTACCCACGCCGATACTTTCTTCTTCGGCGATCCCAAGCTTAAGGTTGGCGGTGAAAGTTGCGCCCTGACCCGCTATGCCGGCGGCGGTAATATCGCCGCCCATGGCGCGTGCCAAGCGTTTAGAAATCGCGAGGCCAAGCCCTGTGCCACCTTGACGCCGGATGACGGCGGCTTCAGCCTGTTCGAACTCATCGAACAGCCGTTTCATGTCCTCAATGGAAAGGCCGATCCCGGTATCATCGACCTTGACGGTCACAACTGCAGTCCGGTCCGCCAGGTTGCGCACGCCTGAGACCATGACACGCACACTCCCATGATCGGTGAATTTTACAGCATTGGATACCAGATTCAGGATGATCTGGCGGACGCGCGCTTCATCGCCCACCACGAACTGCGGTACACCGGCCGCAATCGACCAAACCAGTTCTAGTTTTTTTTCCGACGCCTTCGGCGCTAACAATGTAATCGCGCGTTGAATGCATGGCTCCAACGCAAACGGCGCCAATGCCAACTCGAGTTTGCCAGCTTCGATCTTGGAGAAGTCCAGGATTTCATCGATGAGCGCGAGAAGTGCTCGCGCCGATTGATCCACGGCATTGGTGTAGGTTTGTTGCTCTGCCGTCTGCAACGTGTCGGATAACAAACTGACCATACCAAGAATGCCATTCATGGGCGTGCGGATTTCGTGGCTCATGGCCGCGAGGAATCGAGATTTTGCACGATTGGCCGCCTCGGCCTGATCGCGGGCATCTTTGAGGTTGGCCTCGGCTTCCCGCTCCTCAGTGACGTCGCGTCCGGTGCTTTGTATTTCAAGGCCACCCGAGGCGGCTGCAACCAGTTGGTCCTCCCATGCGATCCAACGGGGACCAAGTTTTGTCTCTGTCAGGGCCACATAGGCGCGCTGGCTGCGATTAATCTCAAAACTGAGCGCGGCTGGTCTCTCGCCCTGTAAAACCACCGGTTCAAATGGTGCACCGATCACTTCCACGGCGTGCATGCCGAACGCTCCACAGAATGATGCGTTGGCGAATACGAGGCTCCGCTCGCTGTTCCGCCGCACAATCATTTCCTGCTGGGTATCGAGCAGATCGCGGTATCGCGCTTCGTTGTCGGAGAGTTGCCAATGGGCGTCTTGCAGGCGTTCGATTTCGCGTTCTGCGAGATCGCTGATAGCTGTGTTGCCGCCGGTTTCATAGGGTCTCTGCTCAAGGGAAAAGTGCACGGCTAAAAGTGCCAACGCGACGCCGCTCAGCAGAACTGAATGAGCCAAAGAAAACGGCGCTTCTAACAACGCCAAACCGAAGAGCATCAGCAAAAGGCTGGCCAGCGCCAGTGCTCTAATGACGGCACACCCTGGCGATGCCGCAACCGGCCACAGAGGCGCCGTTTCCAATTGCGGAACGTTACGAACTTTAAGGGAGGCGCTATTTTTCAATTCAATTCTCGATGCCAGTCCGCGAAATGCGGACCTGTATCGACGTGACCATATGGGGTTTTACAAAATCTGAATCGACGTGGTTAACCGTTGCCTAGTCACCAGATGACCTTATTCACTTGCCGTCGTGGTTAACGGATCGTGGTAAATGGTGCGTTGAGCACAAGCAGCGTGATCAGCGCTTCTTGGGCGCATCGGGGTCAGTAATGCGCGCCGCGTCCTCGATCATAAGCGGAACGCCATTGCGGATCGGAAAAGCCAGACCGGCTGCGCGGCTGATCAATTCTTGGTTGGTGCGATCATATTCGAGCGTTGTTTTGGTGAGCGGACAAACAAGCAGTTCTAACAGCTTGGGATCAACCGCCGCTTCGGTCTCTGGTCTCGTGTTATCGCTCATGCGCAGCCCCTCATTGCAGCGTCGAGCCACTGCTGCCGTTTGAGGCAAGTTCGAATTCGGCGAGCGCAACGAGAACGTCGGCGCGGGTCTTGAGATCGGCGGCCTCGAGCAGCGCCTGCTTTTCTTCCGGTCCATACGGACACATGACAGAGAGCGCGTTGATCAAAACCTCACTGGAAGCGCGCTGAATCGCTGGCCAATCGGCCTTCATGCGGTTGGACTCCAGATAGTTCTTTAAGACCCGCAGCAAACCATCACGATCGACGAGTTCTTCACCTAACCCTTCAGACAAATCTTTTGCGAACCGGTCGTAGGTGACGCTCATCACGCGATAAGGTTTTTCTGTTACGGCCTCATCGATAATTCCAAAACGCATAATTCCGGTCAGTG
>JAYTQI010000107.1:0-2260 GCA_043746825.1 Hyphomicrobium sp.
ATAGGCCACAACCGCCAGCCAAATTTTGCGCATCATGTTCTCCAACCAGCCCACTGATTGTGAACGAATGTCTACGCCGCACGTTGCTGGGCCGAAAGCAAAAACCGCGCTCAATTGGAAAAATCGCTCATGCCGTTAAAGACCCGGCGACGGCGGGCGCAAGCCCAGTGTATGCTCAATTTCAAAAGTAGGGAGAGGGAGCCAACAGATCCATGACCCAGCGCGGATTAGGGCTGCTCAATTACGCAGGGCTGACGCGTAAGCAGCTCATTTTATTTGCCCTGTTGTCTGCCGCCTTGAACGGCATCATTACCGCCAGCGTTGGTGCCTGGCTCGGCCAGACCTACGCCAAATATCAGGCGCGCAAACAATCGATCGAGAGCCTCGTTCATCTCGTCTATGAGCGGCGCACGCGGGCTGGCATGGTGTCGTCGGCTTTAAAACGCGGCGCTGATCTCGATGAAATCCGTTTCCGCAAGCGCGCTTATGACGAAGCCTATGTCGAGTGGAACAAAAACATCATGCAAAACATCTTCGCCATTCGCGAGGTGACTGGAGAACATATGATCTCGACACTGGAAGGCCATTTCCAGGACGGGCTCGTCGATGCCATGTCGGATGTCGATCGCTGTTTGACGAAAGCTTATGATGCCCGCCTTGCTTCGGCTGATCCTAAAGTGGTGCTCGAGCAGTGCCACATGACGGACTTGCACCAGTTCGTGCTCGACTGCGGCGCCACCTTCACCAACGAACTCTACAAATTGACCAAGCTGTCGTTCATTCCGTTGAACCCGGGCAATAGCAAGGAAGGCCGCACCGTTGCAGAAGAGCGCATCAAGAAGGGCTGCACCAAGCCGCCACCAAAACCTGCTGCGCCTGCTGCGCCTGTTGCGCCCGTCGCAGCCCCGGTAGCACCAGAGACCGTCGCGAGCCCTGCAAAACCGGCTGACGCGATTCCAGCCGCGCAGCCGCCTGCTGCACCTGCCGCCACACCAGAGCCTGCCACGCCCGCACCGCCGTACTGACAACACATGACCACAGCCGGCAGCACCGCCTCGAAACGCGCCAGCAACACCACCGGCATCATCGCCATGCTGGCGTCTATGGCGGCATTCACGGCCAATGATACGTGCGTCAAGTTGATTGGCGAGCGGCTGCCATTGGGCGAGCTCATCGTGTTTCGCAATACTGCTGCGACCCTCTATATCCTCGGCTTTGCTGCGATATTTAACGGACTCGCACTTCCGCAAAATCCCCCGAAGCGGCTCCTGCTGTGGAGAATGGCGGCCGAGGCAGCCTCAACGCTTCTTTTTTTATCCGCGCTGCTTGCAATGCCAATCGCCGACGCAACGGCAATCATGCAAGTCCTGCCACTTGCCATCACGGCTGCGGCCGCCATTTATCTCAAAGAGCCGGTTGGATGGCGGCGCTGGCTGGCGGCCATTGCAGGTCTCATTGGCGTTATGCTGATTGCGAAACCAGGAACGCGCGCTTTCAATCCGGCAGCCATTCTTCTGCTTGGCGCCGTCGCCCTGGTTGTCGTGCGCGATCTGACGACACGATTGATTACCAGCGCAGTCCCAACCCTGACGTTGACGCTGATGTCGGCCGCAGTGGTGGTCCCAGCAGGACTTCTACTGCTGCCATTTGAAACCTGGATTTGGCCGCGGGGGCACGAAATTGGCCTCCTTCTCGCGTGCGGCGCATTCCTAGCCCTCGCCTACGCGCTGATCATTGTGGCCATGCGCGCGGGTGATGTGGCGGTCATTTCGCCATTCCGCTACGCGGTAATCCTATTTGCGATTTTCGCAGGCTGGCTGGTGTGGGGCGCTTTGCCAGACCCTATTCAGCTTCTCGGCATCGCCGTTGTGACATTGGCTGGGTTGTATACCTTCCACCGCGAAAGGCTCAGTTCGGCGGGGCTGTATCAGCCGGTGCAGCGGTGAGTTGCGGCAGCTGCGAGAAATCGAACGCGGCGCGCAGATCAGGCGAGGCCGCATCAGCGGGCCCGAGTGCCGGCAAGCCGAAGCGGACCTCGATAGTCTTCATAATGGCCGTCGTGTCGTAGACCGTGTGATCGATCCGGCCTTTGCGGGAATACGGCGAGATCACAAGTGCTGGCACGCGCACACCTGGCCCCCAGCGATCACGTTTTGGCGGCGCGACATGATCCCAGGTGCCGCCATTTTCGTCAAAGGTGATGATGATGGCGGTGTCTTTCCACGCTGGGCTGGCGCGGATCAAATCAATGATGTTGCCG
>JAYTQI010000108.1:0-4948 GCA_043746825.1 Hyphomicrobium sp.
ACTGTTGGCCCTGAGCCGCCACTTGGCCCACCCCTTAACTCCACCCTCAGCCCATGCTACAGGAGAAACGTCCTTCCTGCATCGCTGTGACTTAAAGAAAGGTCCTATGTCCGAGGCCTCTAGATCTGCCGCGCCCGTCGTGCGCTTTGCCCCCTCGCCAACTGGCTATCTCCATATCGGCGGGGCCAGAACCGCGCTGTTCAATTGGCTCTATGCCGAGGGCCACAAAGGCAAATTTCTCCTGCGCATCGAGGACACCGACCGCGAGCGCAACAACGAGCAGGCCGTCACCGCAATTCTTGATGGTCTCACCTGGCTTGAACTCAAGTGGGACGGGGAAGTTGTTTCGCAGTTTGCCCGCGCCAACCGCCACCGCGCAGTTGCAGAGGCTTTGCTGAATCGCGGCGCTGCCTATCACTGCTATTGCTCGACGGAAGACATCAACGCTGCCCGCGACGCCGCAAAGGCTGAGGGCCGCCCACAAATTTTCCTTTCGCCTTGGCGCGACCGCGATCCATCAGCCGCGCCAAGAGACATCAAACCCACAGTCCGCCTCAAGGCCCCGCGCGACGGCGAGACCGTTGTCGAGGACAAGGTTCAGGGCCGCGTCACATTCCCAAATAAAGATCTCGATGATCTCATCATCCTGCGCTCGGATGGTAACCCGACTTATAATCTCGCTGTCGTCGCAGACGATCACGACATGGGCGTCACCCACATCATTCGCGGCGTTGATCACCTGACCAACGCTGCGCGCCAATCGCAGATTTATGCGGCGATGGGCTGGTACATTCCAGTTTTCGCGCATGTACCGCTGATCCACGGCGCAGATGGCGCAAAACTCTCGAAACGCCACGGCGCACAAGGCATCGAAGACTATCGCAGCATGGGCTATCTGCCCGTCAGCTTGCGCAACTATTTGGTGCGGCTTGGCTGGAGCCACGGCGACGATGAGATCATCTCAACCGAACAGCTCGTGCAATGGTTTGATATCACCGATATCAACAAGAGCGCATCACGCTTTGATTTCAAGAAGCTCGATGACCTGAATGGGCATTATATCCGCCAGTCATCGAATTCAGAACTATTGAAGCGCATCCAGGACATGCTCCCCCATCAAGACTACGCAGCATTAAAAGAAATGCCTATTGACTCAAAGGCCCCGCCGCGCGCGGACGTGGCGCTCGCCCACGATGTCATGACCCAATTGCCAGATGTCACAACGGGCCGGGCCTTGCATGACAGATTTGCGAAACACGGCTGGGATAAGCTCATCCAGGCCTTACCCTCACTTAAAGAGCGCGCCAAGACCTTGGCTGAACTGCTCAGCGGTGCTCTGTTCATCGTCGCCAGGCGGCCTCTCGTCCTGGACGCCAAAGCCGCCAAGCTCCTTGATGCGGCGGGCCGCCAATCCAACGCCGCCATTGCGACCGTGTTAGAAGCAACCGGAGCCCAAGGCTGGCAAGCCGCAAACCTGGAGCAAGCCGTCAAAGCCTATGCTGAATCCGCGGGCGCCAAGCTTGGCTCCATCGCTCAGCCCATGCGGGCGGCGCTGACCGGTAAATCGGTCTCCCCGCCTGTTTTCGATGTGCTCGCAGTGTTGGGCCGTGACGAAGCCCTGGCACGCCTCAAAGAAAGCTCATAGCTGAGTTGCAGCGCACCCTTCCAAGGACGTTATTGCCGCACTGCAAAAACTAGGCTAAATCCCTCTGAGCGTTAGGGCATTTGACGCTGGATGCCGCCCCACCCCGGAAGGCACGGCCCGTGCTTTCCAGCGGAATAGAGCGGGTCCGGAAACCAACGAGAACGAGCGACGGCCGGCCGTTAAAAGCCCCGTCCCGGGAGCAAGATCATGAACGTTCAGGACAAAAAGCCAGGACAGGCCAGCGACCCCAAATCAGTGAAATTGGCGTTTAACGGCAAGTCGGTCGATCTCGCTGTCCGTTCCGGCACTATCGGTCCCGACGTCATTGACGTTGCCGCGCTGTACAAAGAAACCGGCTGCTTCACCTACGATCCCGGCTTCACCTCAACCGCCAATTGCGCCAGCCACATCACTTTCATTGATGGCGATAAGGGCGAGTTGCTCTACCGTGGCTACCCCATCGATCAGCTGGCTGAGAACACCAGCTTCCTCGCCGTATGTTATCTTCTGCTGCACGGAGATCTGCCAACCAACGACCAGTTCATCAACTTCCGCCGCACCATTACCAACCACACTATGGTGCATGAGCAGATGACGCGGTTTTTCACCGGCTACCGGCGTGACGCTCATCCTATGGCGGTGATGGTTGGCACTGTCGGCGCGCTTTCAGCGTTCTATCACGACTCAACCGACATCAACGATACCCGGCAGCGCGAGATCGCAACCCACCGCATGATCGCAAAGATGCCGACCATCGCGGCGATGGCCTACAAGTATTCGATTGGTCAGCCCTTTATCTATCCGCGCAACGATCTCGATTATACGTCAAACTTCATGCAGATGTGCTTCGCGGTACCGTGCGAGCCCTACGTGATCAATCCCGTGCTATCACGCGCGCTCGATCGCATTTTTATCCTGCACGCTGATCACGAACAGAACGCTTCGACCTCGACCGTGCGGCTGGCGGGATCATCGGGTGCCAATCCGTTTGCCTGCATTGCTGCTGGCATCGCATGCCTGTGGGGACCGGCGCACGGTGGCGCTAACGAAGCCGCGCTCAACATGCTGAAAGAAATTGGCACCGTTGACCGCATTCCTGAATACATAAAGAAGGCCAAGGATAAGACTTCAGGTTTTCGCCTGATGGGCTTTGGCCATCGCGTCTACAAAAACTATGATCCACGCGCCAAGGTCATGCAGAAGACCTGCCATGAAGTCTTGGAAGCTGTTGGACACGGCAACGATCCGCTCCTCAAAGTGGCGATGGAACTTGAGCGCATCGCTTTGCAGGACGAGTATTTCGTCGAGAAGAAGCTCTATCCCAACATTGATTTCTATTCCGGCATTACGCTGCGCGCGATGGGCTTCCCCATCGACATGTTCACCGTGCTGTTTGCAGTTGCCCGCACCGTCGGCTGGGTCGCGCAATGGAAAGAGATGATCGAAGACCCCGAGCAGCGCATTGGCCGTCCGCGCCAGCTCTATATCGGCGCTCCTAAACGCGATTTCCCGTCGGCTTGAGAGTTTATCATTCCGGCCAGCAAAATTGCTTGAAAAGCAATTTTGGAGAGCCGGGACCCAGCCCTTCAGTTTGAATTGGCAGTTTCTGGGTCCCGGGTCTGCACGCAGCCGTTTCACGGCTGTGCGTTGCCCGGGATGACAGTGCCATTCCAATGCTCAACCACGTCCACCACCACCTGCGCCGCCGCATCACTCGGCGTACCTTGGGCGAGATGCAAGCGTGCTGGAATTTGCGACAGCGCCTCGATTTGAGCGGCGCGCGCTGGACTATCTGTCATCAATGGACTGAGTGCGGCGCTGAGATTCTCAGCCGTGCAATCCTGCTGGATGAATTCCGGAAAGGCGTTCTCGCCCAAAACGAGGTTGGCCAGTACAATCGTTTTCACTTTCAATAAGCGCCGCACAAAAGGCCCGATAAATTTCTCAATCGTGTACGCCACCACCATTGGCGTGGCAGCAAGGCCCAGCTCCAGCGTTACTGTGCCGGATGCTGCAAGCGCCACCCGTGCCAAACGCATGGCCGCGAATTTGTCCGTTGCACTGTCGATGATGTGCGGCTTCACAGCCCATGATGAGGTTTCATCCGCTATCATTGCACGTAAATGCTGGACAGCAGGAATGACAACCGCGAAATCCAAACCCTGTTGCTTGAGCCGCTCCACCGTTCCGCCGAAGACATCAATCAAGCGCTCAACTTCGGAGCTGCGGCTGCCCGGCAGAACGAGCAGCACGGGTGTCTTGTTATCAATCCCTAAGCGCCGCGCGAGACCAGCGCCGTCTGCGCCCTGGATCTCATCCAGCCGCTCAATCAACGGATGGCCCACGTACGTGCAGTGCGGCCCGCCAAGGCGCGCGTGGGCATCCGGCTCAAACGGTAATAGGGCTAGAACTTCATCAACATAGGCCCGCATCTTTTTCGCACGCCCAGACCGCCACGCCCACACACTCGGCGACACATAGTTGATGATCGGGATGGACGGCGCGCGCTTTCGGATGCGCTTTGCTATCGGGTGCGTGAACTCGGGACTGTCAATGATCACGACAACATCTGGCTTAAACGCCAGCGCTGCATCAACTGTTTGGTAGACCCGGGAAACGATGCGCGGCAGGTGACGCAGAATTCTAAACGGTCCCATAACCGCGATATCGGCCATCGAAAAGATCGAGACAAGACCCTCGTGCGCCATTTCCTCGGCGCCGACGCCTGCAAACAGAACGGCGCTTGAGAATTTCGTCGTCAACGCCGCCATCAACTTGGCGCCAAGCGCATCGCCCGAGTGCTCACCCGCGATGACGAAAATCCGCAAAGGCCTCCCGCGCGTTTTGTCTTGTTTTTCAGTCATGCCGCTGCCCCGTTTGTTCAACCACCGTCGCATAGAACAAACCTAAGGCCCCCGCCATGCCAGCATGCGCTACGGCACTTTTCCCGGCTTCGTCACCTGACAAGGACACCACTGCCACACCCGCCAACTGGGCGCCCAGTACAGCTTGCATCAAAGCCTGGTCAATCGTCTCGCTGGCATGGATCACGGCTACCCCCCGGCGTTTGCGCGTGCGCAGGGTCAAAGCTGCAATTCGCGTGATGACAGCACTGGCTGGTTCACTTGCGCCTATCGCCAACACCCGCCTATCGCGCATCACCAGCGCCGTGCCTGCCGCAAAAACCGATAGATCCTCTAGAATGGCCGCACCGCGTGCGGCGTCAGCTTTGTCAGCCGCGCTGGCCGTGAGCGGCCCATGCATGATAATTCTGCGTTCAAGCTTTGCAGACCTTCGCGCCGT
>JAYTQI010000109.1:0-4942 GCA_043746825.1 Hyphomicrobium sp.
GACCGTTCAGCGGAGACATCTGCTAACCCCTCAAACTAGACGCTGCTGGTGCAATAGCAGCCTTTCGAATCGCGAGTTTAGCGCATCGCATCAGGTGCCTCGACGCCGAGAATCCTCAAGCCTGAAGTTATCACCTGCTTTGTCGCGGCGATGAGCGCTAAACGTGCGGTCGTCGCAACCCCGTCATTTGATTGAATAAATCTCAAATGTGGCGAATCATTGCCCCGGCTCCACTGGCCGTGGAGGGCGCTTGCAAGATCGTAAAGATAGAAGGCGATACTATGAGGCTCGTGCGCCATGGCCGCAGCCTCGACAATACGCGGGAAGGCGTCCAGGCGTTTGATAAGGCTTATTTCACCCTCGTCCGTCAGGCTGGATAAATCGGCTTTCTCGAGCGTTTTCAGAGACATATCCAGATCCGGCATTTGTTCTGCCGTGTTGCGGAAGATGCTGGCCGCCCGCGCATGGGCGTACTGGACATAAAACACAGGATTGTCTTTTGACTGCTCTGTCACCTTGGCGAAGTCGAAGTCGAGGACGGTGTTGGGTGCGCGGTAGCACATCATGAAGCGCACAGGGTCCGGACCGACAGCCGCTACGACCTCGTGTGTTGTAATGTACGTGCCCGCACGCTTGGACATTTTCACTGGCTCGCCCTTATTGAGCAGGTTGACCATTTCACTGATCTTGATATCGAGCGCTTGCTTGCCGTCAGACAGCGCCAACACTGCTGCTTGCATACGCTTGACATAGCCCTTGTGATCGGAGCCCCAAACGTTGATCAGCTGGTCGAAGTGACGCCTTAGCTTATTGCGATGGTAGGCGATATCGCCCGCCAAATAAGTGTAGCTGCCGTCCGCCTTTTGGAGTGCGCGGTCGATATCATCGCCAAACGCTGTTGCCTTGAATAGGGTCTGGGTGCGATCTTCCCAATCATCATTCAATTCGCCCTTGGGAGGCGGTAGCTTCCCCTCGTAAATGTAACCCTTAGCCCGAAGAGCAGCGATGGTTTCCGCAATCTGATCTTCGCCTTTTGTCAGCGAGGCCTCTGAGAAAAACACATCGTGACGAATGCGCAATTGTGCAAGGTCAGCGCGGATATCAGCCATCATCGCGGCAACAGTCTCGGCCTTGATTATTTCACGTGCTTGCGCTTGGTCCATCTTCAAAAGTCCATTGCCATGGGCTTTCGCTAGCGCTTGCCCTACCGGAACGAGATAGTCGCCCGGATAGGCACCTTCCGGCATTTGGCAGTTCTCGCCAAGTGCCTGGCGATATCGCCACATAACCGTGCTCAACAGCTGCTCAATTTGGCCGCCCGCGTCATTGACGTAATATTCGCGCGTGACATCAAAACCTGCAAATTGTAGCAGGTTGGCGAGCGCATCGCCAAAAACGGCTCCACGGCAATGGCCGACGTGCATCGGCCCTGTTGGATTTGCTGAGACGTATTCGAGATTGACCTTTTGGCCTTTGCCGACGCTGCCCGCGCCGTACCTGTTGCCCTCTTTTAGGATGTTACGCACCAGCGCTTGCCAGACTTCGGGCTTAAACGTGATGTTCAAGAACCCAGGCCCCGCGACCTCGACTATCGCGATGCCGCCAGAAGCTTCGAATTTGGTTTTTAAGGCGTCGGCAATCTCACGCGGTTTCATTTTGGCGGCCTTAGCGAGCACCAGCGCAGCATTGGTCGCAACATCACCGTGCGTTGCGTCGCGTGGCGCTTTCACTTCGATCATAGGGATCACGAGATCGGCGGGCAATTTGCCCTCGGCTTTGAGGGCTTCCAGAGCTTTGACAACGCGGGCTTCGACATCAGCGAATATGTTCATTTTAAACCTAGGGTTTTCATTCTTCACTTGTAGGTTGGGTTAGCACGGCCCAGCTGGTCGCAAATCACACAACCGCAGATTCCGTGCGTAACCCAACAACTTTGGCTCCACTTACACTGGTCTTGATTGTTGGGTTACGCACCGGAATTGCCAACCCGTCAATTCTCTAAATGTGGGCCGCTGCTAACCCAACCTACGTTTCCCGTCTTTGTTGCCCAGGCCAGCGGAGCGCATGGTCCACGCAACATTCGCTGCGCGCTCTAACGCAATTCTGGCGTCGCTGCAAACAGGCGGCGGTGCTCGGCCATGGCGTAGCGGTCGGTCTGGCCGGAGACAAAATCAGCGATCAGGCGAGCGCGAGCCCGGTCATCAAGCCCCTTGGCGGCTTCCGCCCATGCCTCTGGCATAGCGGATGGCTCGCGGAAATAGCGCACGAACAGATCGTTGAGAATAGCTTCCGCCCCCTCCATCACCGCCGTCACCTTGGGGTGGCGATAGACGTGTTCAAACATGAAACTCTTGAGGCTGGCGAGATCGCTTTCCATCGCAGATGAGAAGGCAACCGATGCTCCCTGGGCTTTGCGAATGTCATCTGGAGCCGTTGGCGCCAGCGCCAGCAAGCGGCTGCGGGACTCCGCCACCACATCCCTGATCATGATGGTAATCATACGGCGCGTGACCTCATAAATGGCGCGGGCGTCGCGCGGGCCCTTCAGGCTTTTTGCCACGTTTTCAGCAACACGCCCAACCAGCGCCACGCCTTGGAGGTCATCAAAATTCAGCAGACCCGCACGCAGGCCATCATCGACGTCGTGCGAGAGATAGGCGATATCATCCGCAAGACTTGCAACCTGCGCCTCGGCAGAAGCCCAGCGCGTAAGATAAAGTGGTTGCCACGATTCAACCCCGCGCACAACTTTCGCCACCGCACTATTGGCATCCGTCACCGGCCCGTTGTGCTTCGCTAAACCTTCCAAAGTTTCCCAACTCAGATTGAGGCCATCGAAGCCGAGATACTTGCGCTCCAGCATGATCACCACTCGGAGCGATTGGGCGTTGTGATCGAAACCGCCAAACTCGAGCATTGCGGTATCCAGCGCACGCTCGCCCGAATGCCCAAACGGCGAGTGGCCGAGATCGTGCGCCAGCGCCAAGGCCTCGGCCAGATCTTCGTCCAGCCGCAACTGCCGGGCGATGGTGCGGGCGATCTGCGCCACTTCGAGCGAGTGCGTCAGGCGGGTGCGATAATGATCTCCCTCGTGAAACAGGAAGACCTGCGTCTTGTAGATCAAACGGCGGAAGGCGGTTGAGTGCAGCACGCGGTCACGGTCACGCTGGAACGGGCTGCGCGTGGTACATTCCGCTTCCACAAAGCGCCGTCCGCGGCTTGGGCCGGCGCTGGCGGCATACGGCGACAAGCTGCGCTCGCCGGCCTTTAAGCCTTCGCCGTAGTCGCTAGCGGCCGTAACTGGTCTAAGTTTGATCGCCATTTTGGACGTATTCTCGCTTAAATGCCGGTTTCAGGCCGCAAAATCGCGGCTGCGGGGTTTGACATCTTCACCCGGCAACCTATCTTCTCCCTAGGCGCATGCGTGATTTGGCGCAACTAGGCCCGCAATAGACGCGCCCTAAACAGAATTGAGATGACCGTGAGCGCCCCGTTTCAAAGCAACATGACTCCTTCCGTGACCCTGACCGAACGCGCCGCGATCCGAGTCGCCGAGATTGCCGCAGGCGATCCGTCGCTGCCGATGTTGCGCGTCTCTGTCGATGGCGGCGGCTGCTCGGGCTTTCAATACAAATTCGATCTCGTCGCTGAGAAAGCCGCCGACGACCTTGTTCTGGAACGGGCTGGGGCGACCGTGCTCATTGATCCCGTCTCAGTCGGCTACATGCAGGGCGCGGAAATTGATTTCATTGATGATCTGATCGGCGCCGCTTTCAAGATCAAAAACCCGGTTGCGACCGCGTCGTGCGGCTGCGGCACGAGTTTTTCAATTTAATTGAGACCCCGAGTGTGCGAATAAATTGCTATCCACTCCACTCGCGTTCCCGGACAGAGCTTTTCGCGGAGCGACAAGCGTAGATCCGGGATCTTTACCAGCCTGAGACGGGTAAAGATCCCGGCTCGCGCGCGGACTATAGCACACACGGAAATGGTTTGTTTTTGGCCGCGCTTGGCCGGGAACGCATGTGGATGGAGTTTTGCCGCTGACCAAACAGCCTGGCATTGATAACCTGTATGACATCCAGCCCTCTACGATTCAAATCAACTGCCTAAGGGACTTGACGATGCCAAAGGTCACATTCGGCAGCGCTTTACAGCGCCACGTGCAGGTGCCGGCACTTGAGGTCAAAGGCGCGACGGTGCGCGAGGCCTTAGTTGCCGCATTTCGCGAGCACACCCGCATGCGCGGCTACGTGCTGGATGATCAATCGCAATTGCGCAAGCACATGTCGGTTTTCGTCGATGGCCGGGCAATCACGGATCGCAAGGACCTGAGTGATCCGGTTTCAGAAACAAGTCACATCTACGTTGTCCAGGCGCTGTCTGGCGGCTAAACTTGATTATCCCTGATTGGACGGAGGCGAGTCATGACGCTCAAAATTCTCGCGGCAACACGTAAAGGCCTATTCACGCTGGCGCGCACCGGCAAAGCCAAAGCACCATGGGAAATCGAACGCAGCGATTTTCTCGCCGACAATGTCACCGTGGTCCTGCATGACAAACGCTCGGGTAAACTTTTCGCAGCCCTCGATCACGGACACTTCGGCGTCAAACTGCATGTTTCGGATGCTTCCGGCGCGGACTGGACTGAACTCACTGCCCCCGTCTATCCACCCAAGCCTGAGGACTGCGAAGACAAAGACATGTGGGGGAACCCCCTGCCTTGGAGCACGGTTCGCATCTGGGGTTTGGAGACCGGCGGGCCAAAAGAATCTGGCACACTGTGGTGCGGCACCATTCCAGGCGGGCTGTTTCACTCAACCGATCACGGCGCGAGCTGGCACATGATCTCCTCACTGTGGAACGATCCCAAGCGTGTGCATTGGATGGGCGGCGGCGCCGATCTGCCCGGCATTCACTCCATCTGTGTTGACCCACGCGA
>JAYTQI010000110.1:0-4941 GCA_043746825.1 Hyphomicrobium sp.
TGATAGAAGCGATTTAAGCGCGCCTTGGCCCGCTCGACCAGCTCCGGCAATTGCTTGATCGGTTCAGCGGAACCCGGCAGCCCACGATCCGCGAAAGCGGGTGCGGTATTGCGAAACAATTCGGAGGCCGCCAGCATGCCTTCCTCGTTGGCGCGCTTTTCCCACATTTCCACCAGCGCCTTGTCCTTAGGCCCAACGCCCATCAACGGGGGATCTGGATAAATTTCCTCGAAGTAGCGGCAGATCGCCATGGCTTCGCCGATGCACGTGCCGTCATCCAGTTCCAGCATGGGGACCATCGCGTGCGGGTATTTTGCGACGTAGGAAGGCTTGAGTTTGAGATCATCGCCGCCAACTTCCTCAAGAGGAATGTTGAGGCCTTTCTCGGCCAAGTATATGTGCAGCCGCCGTGGGTTTGGAGCGATGTGCCAATCATAGATTTTCATCAGGCCTTTCCTCCCATTGAACTGACCTTGCGCCTCAACGGTGCCGAGCAATTGAACCGTCCTGAGTGTCGGTGCTGATTGCTGCCGCCGTCAAGACAAAAGCAGCAATCAAACCTGCGCCCGATCCTGGTCTTGGCCATACTCAGCGAGGAAAATCTGCCGGTTCTGGGTGCCCCGCCCTACTGGCGCCATACTCCCTTGACGCTGTTCCGGCGGCTGGCAATGTGCTGGCGCCGGTCCACCCGATGCGGGCACCTTCGGGCATTCAAGGGATTTTCATGCGCGCTTACCGCCGTCTCACCAGTCTTGTCCTCGTGCTGGCAGCTAACCTCGTGAGCGCCGCCTACGCCGAGGTCAAAGCGCCGCCGCCGTCAAAGGACCGCAACTGCCAGACCACGGTGCCATTCGCGCGCTGGATCGAGGACTTCAAGAAAGAGGCCATCGCTGAAGGCATAAAGCCGCAAACCATTCAGAATGCCATTGGCGGCATGACGCCGGACATGGGCATCATTGGCCGTGACCGCAAGCAAGGTTTTTTCTCGCAAACCTTCATCGATTTTTACGGCAAGCTCGCCTCCAAAGGCCGCGAGCAAAACGGCCGCCAGTATCTGCAAAAATATAAAACGATTTTTGATCGCGCCGAAAAGCAGTACGGCGTGCCCGGTCCTGTCATCACCGGCTTCTGGGCGCTGGAGAGTGACTTCGGCATCGGCATGGGCAACTTACCCGTGATGCGTTCGCTGCTGACGCTCGCTTGGGATTGCCGCCGTGGCGAGTTGTTCCGCGAAGAATTAAAAGCGGCGATGAAAATCATCGAGCGTGGCGATCTCAGCGCTTCTGAAATGATTGGCTCGTGGGCGGGCGAACTTGGCCAGACGCAGTTCCTGCCCCAGCACTATTTCAATTACGCAGTCGACTATGACGGCGACGGCAAGCGTGATATGATCCGCTCCATTCCCGACATCATCGGCTCGACCGCTAATTTCATCCAAAGTCTCGGCTGGCGGCGCGGGGAAGCTTGGCTTGAAGAGGTGCGCATCACCAAAGACCTCCCCTGGGATCAGGCTGACCTCGCAGTCGAGCTGCCACGCTCGCAGTGGGTGGCGTGGGGCGTTGTTGGGGCGAAGGGCAATCTACCCTCAGACACGCTCAAAGCCTCGCTGATGCTGCCCATGGGCCGCAATGGCCCGGCGTTCTTGGCCTATCCGAATTTCCGCGTTTATCTGCAATGGAACCAGTCGCTGACCTACGCCACCACAGCCGCTCATCTGGCGGCGCGAATGGCGGGTGCGCCAAACTTAGGGCGTGGCAATGGCCAGCCGATTGTGTCGCTCAGCTACGAGCAGACCAAAGAGCTGCAGTTGATTCTGGCAAAGCGCGGCTTTGACATCGGCGAGGCTGACGGTAAGCTCGGCGCTGGCACGCGCAAGGCCGTCAAAGATGTCCAGAAGAAGCTCGGATTTCCAGCTGACAGCTATCCAACCCCCGATCTCCTCGCGGCTCTGCGCGGGCGTGGGTAATACCCTTTACCTCAACCTTGGATCATCAGCCTCGACCAATTCGTAATCAATCTCACGGCCGCGCGGCGTCATGCGTTCAACGGGCAAGATAAACTGATCGTCACGCACCACGCCCAGATCCCTTTCGCGATCCGGCATGACGACCATGACGCGCGGGCCAGTCCACACCA
The DNA here is from genome assembly GCA_043746825.1 of Hyphomicrobium sp. GTDB lineage: Bacteria > Pseudomonadota > Alphaproteobacteria > Rhizobiales > Hyphomicrobiaceae > Hyphomicrobium_B. The sequence continues at coordinate 2,137 of JAYTQI010000110.1, forward strand.
CAACGGTTCCGCCTTCTTGTATCGCGGTTTTGGCCCACTGCTTGATCGTTGTATAAAACGGCTCTGCGCGCCAAGCGTCGGGCCGGGATTGATCCACGTGGATGGCAATACGATTGCGGTCGCCCTCGTAGTTGATCAGGAACTTGGCTTTCGAGGGTTTCCAGCGCTCATCAATGTGGGGAATGCGCCGGTAGCCGCAATGAAAGCCCCGGCACGGTTCTGGCCGTTGCTCATAAATTTCGCAGCCGCGCTTTTGATCGCAATGTCCGCACCAAATCCCGCGTGGTTTCCCCATTTCATGGATTTCGAGCAGCTTGCAGCACAGCGTGCAGTTATTGCACGTCCGGCCTTCAACGAGGGTGTCGTCATCCATGGCCATGGCGGGTCACGTCTCGCTTTCAGGTGCTTGTCCAAATCTCAAAAATCGCACTTCGGTGTCGCCCCAAGTGCGCGTGTCAATTTCGCTGAAGCCTTCAGGCAATGCAATGGTTGCGCCGGCGCGCTCTTCAAAAACGGCGATAGCGCCCGCGTTCAACCAATTGCCTGACGCCAAAATGGCCAAAGCCTTTTCGCCCAAACCCTTGCCATACGGGGGATCAAGGAAGGCGATGCCGTATTGGCCCATGTTGCCAGCGGGGCCGAGGTCAGTCGCATCGCGGCGGAAGATGCGGGTTTCGCCCGTTAGTCCATATGCTTCGACGTTGCGGCGGATAAGGGCGCGAGCTTCTGCCGCATCATCAACGAACAGGCAATAGCTGGCGCCACGCGAGACGGCTTCGAGACCAAGCGCGCCTGTGCCGGCGAACAGATCGATGACGCGTGCGCCTTGAAGTTCAAAGTCCGCGATGCCGTGGCCTAAAATATTGAACACGCTTTCGCGCACCCGGTCAGACGTGGGGCGCAACTCGTCGCCCTCGGGCGTCGCCAGCGCCCGGCCGCGAAATCTCCCGGCGACGATTCTCATTCCTCATCTCCAGCATCGCGGCCATGTGCTTTACCGCGAGCGTGGCGGGCAGTGCGTTCTTCCTTGCCCTCTGACAAGCCCAGCTCTTGCGCCATTTTGGGTCCGATCTGGTCAGCCAGCGTTTTGCGTTTCACTTGCTCAACCGAGCCCGGCGCCAAATCCAACAATTGGAATGGCCCAAACGAAACGCGGATCAATCTATTGACGGTGAGGCCTAGGTGCTCAAGAATTTTGCGCACTTCGCGGTTCTTGCCTTCGCGGATCGCAATCGTCAGCCACATGTTGGCGCTCTGCACGCTATCGATCGTTGCCTCGATCGGGCCGTAGTGCACGCCATCAACCTCGAGGCCGCCTTTCAAATCTTCGAGATCGGCGGCAGTCAGACGGCCCTTGGCGCGCACCCGGTAGCGCCGCGCCCAACCGGTCGCTGGCAATTCCATGTGACGGGCGAGGCCGCCATCGTTGGTGAGAAGCAGCAGGCCTTCGGTATTGTAGTCGAGGCGGCCAATGGAGACCACGCGCGGCATCTCGGGCGGCAGTTTATCAAATACGGTCGGGCGTCCTTCGGGATCTTTGTGCGTGGTGACGAGGCCCTTGGGCTTGTGATAGCGCCACAGCCGGGCGAGCTCCAGCCCCGGCAACGGTTTGCCGTCAACCGTAACCTTGTCGGCGCCGGAGACTTCAATGGCTGGCGTTTTCAGCACGCGGCCGTTGACGCTGACCCGGCCATCTGCGATCCAGCGCTCAGCGTCGCGGCGTGAGCACAGCCCGGCGCGCGCGATGGCCTTGGCGATGCGCATAGGCTCACCCGGGCGCGGCGCCTCAATAGGCTGTTCTACGGGGCGTCTGACGCGGGCTTTGGCCATGGAAACTCATGTGTTGTTGCGAGAACGGGCCACCTTATGACATCGCCGCCTCCGATTAGCCATATGGCGTTAGCGCTTCATGAAGCTGAGGCTGCTGCTAAGCGTGGCGAAGTGCCGGTTGGGGTGGTCATCGTTGCCGCAGATGGCACCGTGCTGGCGATAGCTGGCAATGAGACGCGGGCTCAAAACGATCCAACGGCTCATGCAGAGATCGTCGCCCTCCGGATGGCCTGCAAAAAGCTGGGCAGCGAACGCCTGATTGATTGCGATCTCTACGTCACGCTCGAGCCCTGCCCGATGTGCGCGGCGGCAATCTCATTTGCGCGTATCCGGCGGCTGTATTTTGGAGCTTTTGATCCCAAAGGCGGCGGCGTTGAACATGGCGCCCGTATATTCCATCAGCCAACCTGCCATCATGCGCCGGACGTCTACGGGGGATTAAGCGAAGCGGAGTCGTCAGCATTGCTCAAAACATTCTTCACTGGGCGGCGGTCTTGAAGCCAGACTAATAAACACGGACAGCTAAGACTTCGGCTTGCCGCCGCGTTTGAGCAATCCCCGCCGTGGTTTTGTCTTCGCCGGTACCGGTGCTTCAAGAACAGCTTGAGTTGGTGTGCTTCGATCCAGTGTGGCCAAAGTTTCAACGGAAAGCACGCGCTCAATCTGAAATTTCAAGCGATCTTTGGCGGGTTCGGCTGCGGCCAGAATATCTTTATATTTAAGGATGTCGAGAACCTGGAACTGACTTGTTCCGGCGTTGATCAGAATGTCTGGCTGCGAACTCTTCAATTTCTCCCGCACAATCGTGCGCTCAAACAGAAATGCCGCTGCGAAAAGCGATTCCATCGCAGTCGGATAGTCGCGTTTCGGATTCGGTACCGGCGCGCCCGAGACATCGATGGCGATGATGATGTCGGCTTGGCCTTGCAGAATATCATAGGGCAAAGGGTTGGTCAGTCCGCCATCGACATGCGC
>JAYTQI010000111.1:0-2250 GCA_043746825.1 Hyphomicrobium sp.
GCCGTGTTGATCACCACAAGGTTGCGGCTGAACAGGCTGTTGGGGCGGCCCTGGATGTCATCCGTCTCACCTTCAAACAAATAGGCGGTTGGCCAAAAAGCAGTGCGTTTTGCCTGATCAACGGCCTTGCCATAGGGCACAGAGGCGGGCCAAAGGCTCTGCGTGATCTGATCGAGCGGTTCACCTGGAAAGGTCGCGATTAAAAACGAGAACACCAGCGCCGCAAACGCGACAATCAATGTCACGAAGAAATTGCCCGGGTGCTGTGTGAGGTTGGCGGCGAAGCCCGCGCCGAAGCCTTTCTCGGGAAAGCGCAGGAAAACGCCGAAGACGAGCAGCACCAGAAAATCCAAAACCACATAGAAGCGGTGCATGTTGGTAACGCCAGCATCGTGATAGGGCAAATAGGTGGTCTGGAAATCAAGCAGCACGATCAGCGGCAAGAGCCCGAGCGTGATCCATGTCATGGCGTGGAGAAAGGCTCCAAGCAGCGGGCTGCGCTTTGGCCCCGCCACGGCCTGCGAATAGGTGTAGGAATGCAATTGCACGCGAAAGCGGTGCTGGCGAAACAGCTCCTTGCCCTCGTGATGACTGACGCGGCTATGAAACTCGCGGAGCTTACGCGCCAGCATGACGTGCTGCAGCAGAAGTCCGAAATGAACCAGTACGAGAATGAGCGGGCCAAACAGAAAAAACGAGCGTTGCGGGATTTTGACTTGCAGCAGCGGCAGCTCAATGGGCGTTTCAAGCAGCAAGTCTTTGTGGCTGACGCCCGCGAGCGCGACAAAATAATACGCCGTCAGCGCCAGGAAGAACAGCCAGGCATTGCGGGCGGCGGCGCTGGCGACGTTGGCGTCGTGCAGCATTTCCGCCATATAGCGCTCAAGGCGGTCCACGAGATCGTTTGCGGTCCCCGTCATATCTCCCCCAGCTTTGCCCGTTTTTCGAGCGTATCTGTTGGAGCGTGGCGAGATTGAGGCATTTTCGGCGGGCAGAAGGTTGAGCGGGATGCGTGATGAGGTTAATGCGCCTCGTCCCAGTTCAAAGCAGCTTTGGCATCGACGTGGATGGGGACTGTGAGTTTGACGGCGGGTTCACTCGCTGTTTCCATAACGCGGCGGGCGGTTTTGACCAGTGCCGCGCCATCGGCATCCTTGACCTCGAAAACAAGTTCGTCATGGACCTGCAAAAGCATGCGCGCAGACGAAAGTTTTGCCGTGGCAAGCGCATCCGGCATCCGGATCATGGCGCGGCGGATGATGTCGGCAGCGGAACCTTGAATGGGCGCGTTGATGGCGGCGCGCTCTAAGAACCCGCGCATCGACGGGTTCTTGGTGTTGATCTCGGGATAATGAATGCGCCGCCCGAATACGGTTTCAACATAGCCGTTGGCGTGCGCGAATTTTTTGGTTGCGTCCATGTAATCGCGGATGCCGGGAAATCGCTCAAAATACGTCTTGATGTAGAGCCCGGCCTCCTCGCGCGAGATGCCGAGCTGGTTGGCGAGCCCGAACGCCGAAATGCCGTAGATGATGCCGAAGTTAATCGCTTTGGCGCGGCGCCGCACCTCGCCCGGCATATCTTTGACTGGCACACCGAACATTTCCGATGCTGTCATGGCGTGAATGTCGAGGCCGTCTGCAAAGGCTTTTTTCAATTGCGGGATATCGGCGATGTGGGCGAGAACGCGCAATTCGATCTGGCTGTAGTCGGCGGAGACCAGCACGCAGTCTTTTTCGGCGATGAAAGCGGTGCGGATTTCCCGGCCTTCTTTGGTGCGCACCGGAATGTTTTGGACGTTGGGGTCGGATGACGCTAGGCGGCCGGTTGTGGTCGCGGCCAAAGCGTAGCTGGTGTGGATGCGCCCGGTATCGGGATTGATGAAGTGGGGCAGCGCGTCGGTGTAGGTCGATTGCAGCTTGGTGAGCTGACGCCACTCCAGCATGACGTTGACGAGGCGGCGGGCATCATCGGGTAACTCTTCGTTGCCAGCCAGATCATCGAGCACGCCAGCGCGGGTTTCCCACTGGCCGGTTTTGGTTTTCTTGCCGCCGGGAAGTTTCAGGCGGTCAAACAAAAGTTCGCCAAGTTGTTTGGGCGATGCGAGATTGAACTTGTGGCCAGCCAGCGTATTGACCTCTTCTTCCAGCCGCGCAGCCCTTTGCGCAAATGTGCCGGACAGGCGCGAGAGAATGCTGCGATCAATCTTGATGCCCTCGCGCTCCATGTCCGCGATGACGGGAACCAGCG
>JAYTQI010000112.1:0-11563 GCA_043746825.1 Hyphomicrobium sp.
TGCCCTTGCCAGCTTCTACGTCAACAGGCGGGACTTGGAACCACTGACTGAGCGATAAGGCGGAAACATGAAAACGAAACTCTTGCCGCACATTCGCAGTTTGTATGTCTGGATGCTGGCTTCAAGCGTTTTTATTTTTGCACCTGCCCAAGCTGATGAAAGCCGAAAACCTGTAACCCTTGTGGCGTTTGGCGATAGCTTAACGGCGGGCTACCAGTTACCGCGCCCAGATGGTTTTCCATTCCAACTTCAGATGGCGCTTGAGAGCAAGGGATACAAGGTTCAGGTCATCAATGCGGGGGTCTCAGGCGATACAACTACAGGAGGCCTTGAGCGGCTGGAGTGGACCCTGCAAAACGGTGCCGATGCCGTTATTCTGGAGCTTGGCGCTAACGATATGTTGCGCGGCATCGATCCTAAAATCACCCGTGACAATCTCGACAAGATGCTCGGCATCCTGAAATTAAAAGGCATCGACGTGCTGCTGGTTGGCATGCATGCCATAAATAATTTAGGTGATGATTTTAAACAATCATTTGAAGCCATCTATCCTGATCTCGCTGCCAAGTATGCTGTGCAATTCTACCCGCACTTTATGGAAGGCATCCGGATAGAGCCTTCATTCCTGCAATCCGATGGTCTGCACCCGACAGCCAAGGGTATCGCCGAGATCGTCAAAAGCATTTTGCCTGATGCAGAAGCGCTCGTTAAAAAAGCTGCCGCCCGCATCAATGCCAGCAAGTCCTGAGGATTGAGAGGCCAGACAATGCCCCGTCTCTTCACAGCTATCGAAATTCCCGAAATCGTCAGCGATGAACTGCTCGATCTGCAGGAACCGCTGGCAGGCGCCAAATGGATTGATGCTGATAACTACCATCTGACACTGCGTTTCGTGGGCGACATCGACAACCGCATAGCGCAGGAATTCACGGCCAATTTGGCCGGCATCATGGCCGACGCATTTGAGCTGAGAATTACCGGCCTCGGCGCATTTGGCGGCAACGATCCCAAGAGCGTGTGGGCAGGGTTAGATCCCTCGCCCCAGCTCGACGCATTGGCCCGTGCCCATGAGAGGGCGGCCAGAAATGCTGGAATACCACCCGTGAAACATGCCTTCAAACCGCACATCACTCTGGCGCGCTTACGCTATTCCAGTCCCGAAGCTGTGGCGCAATTTCTCACGCGCTTTGGCGGCTATCGCTCAGAACTGTTTGTGGTGACTCGATTCGTTCTGATGTCGTCCAAGCCCTCGACGGGTGGCGGCCCGTATGTCGTTGAAGAGGAATTTCTGCTGAGTGGCGGCGGCTATATGATAGAAGACGATAACGATGCGGCGTGGTGAGAAACTACGGCGTGCACCTCAGCGCACGTTACCGCGCCAAATATATTTTTCTTTGGGGCAGATAAACCGGCGTTGAGGTTGGTCTAAAGCCTGTCACGTAGACCCGCTCGCGGGGCTGGCGGAAAGTTTTCCGGCGCGCCGTTACTTTCTGCACGGCGGGGCGTACCGGCTCGTAGGTTTCTGGTTCTAGTGCTTTTTCAGCGACTGCTTCTGCTAGGGCTAAGGGTTTGTTGTCTTTGACATCAACCGGAGACACCAGCGATTCTGTGTTTGCTACTGCTGCCGCTGGTTTAGCCTCAATGTACTTTCCCTCAAGCTGTGCCGCGTCTTTGGCTTTCTGCGCCGCCTCGGTGAATGCATAATTCATGTGCCGCGCCGCTTCCTCAGCCGACCATGGGGCAGGTTTGCAGGTACAGGCCTCGGAAAGAGCTTTGCGATAAGCAAAGGCGTGTGGCGTCTCGCTGTATTTGCGGCCAGAGAGATCAACCATCGTATTAGGGCTGCCATTGTCTTCGGTGTAGTAGAAGAGCCGCGCCTCGTCCCCGCACGCGGAACGGCAGGATTTGACGCCGGGCGCGAAGTTCTTGCGCAGGGCATGATGGCGAAGCGGAAAGTAGTATCCATCACAGGCGCGCACGCATAACGTGCGATAAGGTCCGCCGCTGTCGGGAGGGCCGATCTCTTCGTCCATATCAGATTGGTGGCGCAGATGAGACTGCTGCGTATTCGAAGGACCGCCTGAACGGTGAAACCGGTGCGCTGGAATTTGCATACGGGGCTGCGCGAGCGGCTGATTGACCCCCGTATTGCCGCCAATACCAAATAATTTCTGAAACAAGGTCTGCGCCTGGGCCGGAGGCGTCAGCGTCAAACTGAATGTGACAGAAACAGCGGCGCTCAACAGCGCGTGCCGGATACGCATGATGGGATACTCGGTACAAATTCCCAGCACAGCTCAGACTTAGCCGCGCCTTAAGTTCAACCGAACCATGCACGCAACTTCGCAAATATTCGCTGAAGACAGCCGGAAAAACGCTGAATTCTATATTGTCACGACCACTTTGCCCTGGGCCTCGCGCCTATCCAGCACCCGCAGCGCGTCAGCGGTCTGTGCAAGTGGAAATTTTGCATGAATGCGTGGCTTCAATTGACCGTTTGCCACCCAGCTAAGCAGCCGGCTCATATTGGCGGCATGGGCGTCTGGATCCCGCCTCACAGCCTCGCCCCAGAATACCCCAGCGATGGCCGCGCCTTTGACAAGCAAGAGATTGAGCGGAATTTTGGGAATTTCCCCGGCCGCAAATCCAACAACCAGAAAGCGCCCATGCCAGGCGAGGCTGCGCACCAGGGGCTCAGCTGCCGCACCGCCAATACAATCATAGACGATGTCCGCGCCTTTAGCCCCGGTTAGAGCTTTGACCGCGTCTTTGAGATCGCTCCCAGGAAATTGCACCAACTCCGTTGCGCCGCCAGCTTTAGCGGCAGCGAGCTTCTCAGGCGACGACGCAACCGCGATAACGCGCGCACCCATAAGCTTGGCGATTTCGACAGCAGCTAAGCCAGCCCCTCCCGCAGCACCTGTAACCACAACCGTTTCGCCCGGCTGCAAGTGCCCGCGATCTTTCAGGCCGTGAATGGCCGTGCCGTAAGTTACCGATAAGCCTGCGGCGACCTCATCCGGGACACCTGAAGGTACAGCGATTGCAGATGCGGCTGGCACCACCACAAATTCACGCGTCCCGCCCCAGCCAGTGGCGGCCATGACCCGGGTGCCAACTGCAGGCCCAGCAACGCCCAGCCCAAGGTGATCGACGACGCCCGCGATCTCGGCCCCCGGTGAGAATGGCAGCTCGGGCTTAAACTGGTATTTTCCGCGCGTGATGAGAGTATCGGCGAAGTTGAGGCCGATGGCGGTGACCTTGATGCGAATTTCGCCCGGTCCCGGCACCGGTACAGCGATATCTTCAAGCTTAAGGCCATCTGGGCCATCAAGGCTCTTGCACAGAACCGCCTTCATGTGAGACCTCCCCGCTGAACCCCGCGCGCCCGGATGCCAATCCGCCGCGTGCATGCTTTATCGTTGACGCGCGATCTGCGCCAGCCTCACGTGACCGCGAGATTTTAACGATGTCGAGGACAACACTCTCAACAAACTGGCCACCGCTCGCTAGAGGCTACTTCGCCATTGGCGCCGAACGGATGTCTAAATCTCTAAACCTCGGCAACCTGATGCGCTCTGCCCACGGCTTTGGCGCCAGTTTTACGTTTACTGTGGGCGCCAGTTATCAGGCATTGGAAGGCCACGCCGATACGTCTAAAGGCCAGCGCCACCTTCCGCACTATAACTGGACGAACCTCGATGAGTTCGTCCTGCCGCAAGGCTGCAAACTGGTTGGGGTTGAACTTCTCGACACCGCTATCAACTTGCCGAGTTTTCGCCATCCTTTGCGCGCCGCCTATGTGCTAGGTCCGGAATTGGGGTCTTTGTCAGAGCCGTTACTCAAGCGCTGCGACTACGTGGTCAAGATCCCGACCAGCTTTTGCGTCAATGTCGCGATGGCGGGGGCCATTGTTATGTACGACCGGGTGAAATCCTTGGCGCGTTTCCAAGACCGTCCTGTCAGCGAGGGAGGACCTTGAATGGCGCTGAAGCGCATCGTGTGTCTGTTGACCCTCGCGGTCGCAGGCTTGACAATTTCCGGCGCACGCGCCGCTGAGACGGTGACGAAAGCCGACACGTTTGGAGATTGGACGCTGTTCGTTGACGCCAAGTCGCCACATCTGTTTTGCTTCGTTACCAGCGAGCCGAAATCCAGCGAACCACCCGACACCGCGCGCGAGGCCCCGCGCGTTTATATCTCGGCCTGGCCGAAAGACGGCGTCAAAAGCGAAGTCAGTTTCCGTCTTGGTTTTCCCACAAAGAAGGCGAGCGAGATTACCGCTAGCGTTCCGCCGGCAGGCTTCAAATTGTTTGCCGCCGATGACCGCGCTTATGTTCAAGACGCCACGCAAGAGTTGAAACTCCTCGACGCCATGAAAAGGGGCGCCAAGGTCACCGTTTCCGCGTTCACGCAAACCGGCGTTGCGGTGACAGACAGCTACTCGCTCTCTGGTCTTGGTCAAGCGATGGGGCAATTGCAAACGACGTGCTTCTAGAGCTTCAAAACGTCTCTACCCACGGGCGCAACTCAACCTCCGTGCTCCAGGCACTGCGATGCTGGCGATGGGTGTCGAGATATGTCTGCGCAATGGCATCAGGATCTAGCCACTTGTCGGGTGGACCTGATTCACCGGTCTTCGCAAACGTCGTCGCGATGCCGCCATCGATGACGAAATGCGCGATATGCAAGCCCTGCGGCTGTAGCTCCCGCGCCATGCTTTGCGCCAGCCCCCGCAACGCGAACTTCTGCATTGCAAAAGGTGCTGATCCGCTGCTGCCCTTGATACTGGCAGTCGCGCCGGTGAAAAAGATCGAACCGGATTTGCGCGCAAGCATCACGTTGGCGGCGGCTTGTCCAACGAGAAAACCGCCCAACGCACCAACCATGAAAGCTTGACGGACTTGCTCAGGGTCAAGCTCGCACACCGGCGCGCGATAGCGTTGCGAGGCGTTGAAGACGACCAGCTCCGTTGACCCCATCTCGGCTTCAACCGTTTTGAATACACCCGCCACATGATGGGCGACGCTGACATCGCAGGCAAACACCCGGGCGCCTGTTTCAACGGCAAGACGTGAGAGCTTTGCAGTATCTCGGGCGGCTAGTGCCACCGCCATGCCTTGGCTGGCGCATAACCGCGCCAACGATGCGCTCAAGCCAGAGCCAGCACCGAAAATAACTGCAACAGGTTTTGTCATCTCATAGACCTTGCGACGGACAAGATAGCCGGGAGCTTACCTCATCTTCCTTAAATGCACATACAAAGCGCCTTCGCCGCCGTGAGAGATGGCGGCAGTAGTGTAGCTGACGACAATCGGGCGCAGATCAGGCTCTGTCAGCCAGCGCGGCACATTGCGTTTTAAGACGCCGCGATCACGGTTTGAGGTCATATCAAAGGGCATATCGTCGTCGCGGCCGGTGATTTTACCCTTGCCGGTGATAACCAGAACCCAGCGCAATTCGCGGGCCTGACAGCGATGCAGGAAGGCGTGAAGCGCAGCGTTCGCCTCGTCCTGGCGCATGCCGTGGAGATCGATGCGGGCTTCAATTTCAACTTGGCCGGAGCGGATCTTCTTGGCCTTCTTGCGATCAAACTCGGCAATGGGCGGTGTGATTTTCTTAGGCGGCTGAGCTGGCTGCGCGATATTTTGTTTCGCGGCGGCTTTGGCGGATACGCTCTTCGCGGAACTCATACTCTCGGATTTCAGCCGGGCACGCGGCGGAACATCCTCACCAGCATCAGCTTCAAGTGCTGCGTGCACACGCGCCTTGGCCCGCTTCAAGGGTTTGATGGTGCTGGCCGTATAATCCCAATCAGCGGCCTCATCATCATCAAGGTGCCGCTTGCCGCTTTTCCCCGACGGCTTCTTCACGGCTTGTCCCGCTGCGCTGTCCGGCCGGTCTCGCCAGCAGCCACGGGCTTTAAAACAAAGAATAGCCCAGGATGTTTGGTGACACCAGCCGTCTTGGCGGCTTTATCGCCGGAGCCGAAGAAAATATCGCCGCGCTCAGCGCCCTTGATCGCCGATCCAACATCGTGCGCGATCATCAGGCGTTGAAACGTTCCCGATGGGGTGGCGTGAGTGATTGACGGCGCGGACACATATACAGGAAGCCCAATCGGCGTATAAGCGGTATCAACCGCAAGACTTCGTCCCGGCTGCAAGGGAATGCCGAGCACGCCCATGGCACCTTCAGCTTCCGAGCCCTTCAATTCTCGGAAGAACACGTACGACTGGTTCTTCCACATCATCTCTTCAGCGCGCTTGCGGTCGGTCTTGAGCCAAGTCGATAGCGCTTTGAGCGACATACTCTCTGGCGCGAATGTGCCAGCTTCAATCAAATGGCGGCCAAGCGAGGTGTAGGGATAGCCATTCTTACCGTCATAGGTGATGCGGACCTTTTCGCCATCGGGAAGCTCAATGCGGCCCGAGCCCTGGATCTGCATGAAGAAAACATCGACCGGATCTTTGAAATACAAAAGCTCTAGGTTCTGGCCCTTGAGAGCCCCTTGTTCGATTTCAGCGCGCGTCAGATACGGCACTAAGCCTTTGTCGGTTTTGCGCATATGCGTGAATTGGTGGCTTTTAGCGCCGCGCTCGCTCTCGGCCACGACGTTCACGAGATCAGCTGGGCGTTTGTAGACGGGTGTCGCAAAACCAGCTTGGGGTGCGCGCGCGCCCTTGATCAGCGGCTCGTAGTAACCAGTCAGCAGACCTTCGGTGCCAGTATGCTCGATGCGGTGAGGCTTGAAATGCGTCTCAAAGAATTCCCGCGCGTCAAGGCGCGTGAATTTGGTCTTGGTGCGGGCTTCGAGCAGCGCCAACTCGCATACATCGGTGAGTTCGCGCGGGGTTTTGGTCTCGCCCGATTTATCGCCGGATTTTGCCGCATCCAGGACTGGCTTGCAGGAAGCAAGAAAGGCCTTCCAGGCAGCAAGGTGATCGTCACCATCCCAGCCGGGCAAAGCACTGAACGGGACGGGGCTAAAAACTACGCCTTTCGATGACATGACTTTGCTCTGAAGCTGGGGGCTCTGAGACTGAGTCGGACTTTGCTGCTGGCTAACCGGGGCTGGACTTGTCCGCGTTTCAGCAAAAACGGGGTTTAGCAGTGCGCAGCCAAGATTGGCCACGGCAATAGCCGTAGCGCCGAGACCAGTATTTATCTGGCTCCCCCTCGGGCTCAACGTCAAAGTCCCCTGATTTATCGTCCCCTTTTGCCCAGCCCTGGTTCACCCCTGGCCAGGACCGTCCGTCATCCCCGGAAGTCTGAACTAATTCGGCGCCTGTGTCGCCACCAATTTCCAGTTTAGATTTTCAAGCGCCCGTTTCGACGAAACGTCGCGGCTGAAGGTCCAAATATCGGTGACTTCCTTGATTTTCTGAGGATCACCAGCGATTTGCTCACCGGCCTTGTCAAGGGTCGCCGTAATGAGCTGGCTGACAAAGCGCACTGTGATTGAGGCTACGCCACCTTTGGTCTCGGCCTCGACGATGTCTGACTTATTGATGCCAACAAACTGCTGGTTGATTTTCTCACCCCGCGACTCCCGGTCGGCGATGGCGGTCGAGAAACCGTCATAGACCTCGCGGCTGAGAAGATCTTTGAGTGCTTTACGGTTGCCCTCGGCAAAGGCCGAGACGATCATCTCATAGGCTTTTCCTGCGCCAATCAGGAAGGCGTCAGGATCAAGCGAGCGGTCAAAGCGTGCGATCTCGAGTAAGCCATTGGTGACGCTGCCATCGATTGCCGGATAGCCTTTGACCCGCGTTTCCGCGTCGGCTGTAACCGTGCTCGTAGCCGGGCTGACAGGGGTTTCGCCGTCTGTATCGCGGCGCGGCATATTGATGACCTCGCCCATACCAGAGCCAGCCGGACCCTTAGAGGCCTCGCGTTCGCGGGTTTTTAGCCGCTCAATACGGGCATCATCATCCTCGCTGCGATGACCCAGCACACTCCTGAGCTTCAGGATGGCCACCGCCGCCACGATCAAGGCAATGAGAGTGATAAAATTCAATTCGCCGTTCATACTGTCGTGCTTCCTAAGCTATCCTGGCGGCCACCGCGTTGAACCAGTGGCAACTCTGGTAAATCCCGGACCCTCTATGTAAGAGCGCCGCGCTCCATATTGAAGTGTTAAAGAAGGCCAACCGCCTATGGGTGCCCCCTGCGATCCTACACTAATCCGCATCTCGCCATCCGCCAACCGGATTGCGTGGCGGCAACAACGATCATTTGGCCGATGGCGAGGAACAAGCTAATGTAACCTCATGAACTTGGCGAACTCCGATGCCCGCGCCCCTTAAACTCGCCCTTGGCCTAGCCATAGTCGCGTTTCCATTGCTTGAGATCGCGCTTCTGATCCGGGCGGGGCAGTGGCTTGGATTCTGGCCGGTTTTTCTCATCGTTTTGCTGACTGCGGGCCTTGGCAGCGCTGTGATCCAGCGTCAGGGCTTCAAAACCATCGCGCGCACAATGGCCCATATTGAGGCCGGGCGCGGCGCGCTGGAGCCTATGGCCGATGGCCTGCTCAGGGTTGTTGCCGGCATGTTGCTGATCTTTCCGGGTTTGATTTGCGATGCTTTGGGGCTGCTTTTGCTCATTCCGCCGGTCCGGGGATTTATCGTGAAGTCCGGCTTACCCAAGATCCTCGCCGGGGCAACGGTGCGTGGCCAAGTCTTCGAGAAGCGCTTCGATGAGCGCCGCGAACAACCGTCCGCTGATCCCCGCGACCCGCACTCGATCACGATCGAGGGCGAGTACGAACGTATCGAAGAGACCACCGTGCCGCCGCGCAAGGCGCCACGACCCAATCAGGTCCCCTAACGGGAGCAAGCAATTGCGCCGTTTGGCCGGTCATGGTAGCGACCAGGGCGCAGCGGCCGATTGCTTTAGGAGTGAAAAACGGGTCCATGGCAGACAAGGCAAAAACCAACAACGGCGGCACAAAACCGGCAGATGATGGCAACCCCCCCATCCAGATCCAAGCCAAAGTCGTCAGCCAGTATTTGAAGGATCTGTCGTTCGAGAACCCCAATATCCGCAAACTCATCTCAGGCCCAGGCGACCCGCCGAGCTTGAAAGTTGAAGTCAATGTCAACGCTGAGCGGCTGGAAAACGGACTGTTTGAAAGCGCCATTGAACTCAACGCCACCGCCAGCAACGCAACTGTCGGCACGATCTACGTTTTGGAAACGGTTTACGCTGGCCTATTCCAGATCGAGAGCATTCCCGAGGCCGCACTTGAGCCGTTCCTTTTGATCTCGGGCCCGACGACGCTGTTTCCCTTCCTTCGCCGGATCGTGGCTGATACGACGCGCGAAGGCGGCTTCCCGCCACTCTTGCTCGACCCCATTGACTTCGCGGCGCTCTATTACTCCCGTAAACAGGAAGCAGAGAAATCGGCCGCAGCAAAGTCCGGCGCTTAAACCTAGCACTTAGGCGTCGCCCGGTTCCCAATATTTGAGCCAGACGGCTTTTGGGCCCATATCGGCGATGTATTTGCGGTGTTGGGACTCACTGTCACCTGCAAGCCGTGATGGCAATGGATCTGGCCGGGCTTTCGCGCTAATTTTGCCGGTTCGCCGCAATCCGTTGGCGACAGGCGCAGATTTCGATTGCAAACCGAGCGCTGCCTGACGCTCGCCCAGCAACTCAACATAAACCTCGGCCAACAGTAGACAGTCGATCAAAGCCCCGTGCTTGACGCGCTTTGAAGTGTCGATGCCGTAGCGTTTACAGAGCGCGTCGAGATTGTTGGGACCAGCCGGATGACGGCGGCGCGCCAGGGTCAGCGTGTCCACAACGCGGTCCATGGCGAGCGGGGCCAATCCCATCAGCCCGAGCTCGAAATTCAAGAACCCGATATCAAACGGCGCGTTGTGAATGACGAGCTGATCATCGCCGATGAACTCAACAAACTCGCGGCCGACTTTTGCGAACAACGGCTTGTCTTTGAGAAACGCGGTCGAGAGCCCATGAACGGCTTCTGCTTCGGCTGGAACCTCGCGGGCTGGATTGATGAAGGCATGGTACTCGCGGCCCGTTGGCATGCGATTGACGATTTCAACGCAGCCGATTTCAATGACGCGATCCCCCTTCTTAGGGTCAAGCCCGGTCGTCTCGGTATCCAGAATGATTTCGCGCAAACGGACGGTTCCTCATTATTTGGACGGATCAGCGCCAGTGCTTTTGAAACGCTGTGCCTTGACGCGATTGTAAGGCCGCGATGATAACATCGATCTGGGTGTCGCAGGTGCTTATTGGACCATCCGTTTCCACAACGAAATCGGCACGGCGGCGCTTTTGGGCGTCTGGTATTTGCCGTTTCAACAGTCTTTCAAGCTTTTCGTCAGACATACCGGGGCGGGCCAAGACGCGGGCGCGTTGCACCGCGGCAGAAGCGCTGACCACAATGATCGCATCAACGGCTTCAAAGCCACCCGCTTCAAATAGCAGCGGCACCTCAAGCACTGCTATTTTGGCGCCCTTCGCGGCTTCGTTTTTAATAAATGCTTTTTCAGCCGCGCGCACTTTCGGGTGCACGATGCCTTCCAGCGTTTTGAATTTTGCGGGGTCTTTGAGAAGGGCCGCTGACAATTTGGCGCGGTCAACTTTGCCCGATGCGGCCGTGCCCGGAAACGCCGCTTCGATCTCGCTCGCGATTGCGCCATCGTAAAGTTCATGCACCTTGGCGTCGGCATCAAACACAGCGATGCCGTTAGCTTTGAAGCGCGCCGCCGCCGTTGACTTTCCCATCCCAATCGATCCTGTGAGGCCAACAACCAGCATCAGGTGCGCCCCTCAATGTCAGCGAGAATAAGCGCGCGCAATTCCGGCGTCACCGCGGGGCGGACACTGAACCATTTTTCAAAGCCAGGAACGGCCTGGTGCAGCAGCATGCCCAAGCCATCGACGGTTTTGAGGCCATGCACGTGTGCGGCGCTTAGAAACGCAGTTTGCAAAGGCACATAGACAATATCAGCGACAACGCAGTCATTATGAAAATCTGCAAAGTCAATCTCTGGCGAACCTTGTCCCTTCATGCCCAGCGTCGTGGAGTTGACGAGCACAGCGGCGTTACGGCTGGCGTGCGCGCGGTCCGCCCAGTCCAGGGCTTTGACCTTTGGACCGTAGTGTTGAGCGATGATATTGGCGCGTTCGCGTGAGCGGTTGAACAATAGGATTTCATCAACGCCCGCTTCCAAGAACCCATAGATGATCGCCCGCGCCGCGCCGCCAGCGCCGAGAACCGCGACCGGCGCGTCGCGCTTCAGCCAGTTGGGCGCGGACAAGCTGAGGTGCTGCATGAACCCATACGTATCGGTGTTGGCGCAGATAATTTTGTTACCCTCGCGCCAGATCGTGTTGGCCGCACCGACCGCGAGCGCGGATTTATCTTTGAGATCAGCCGCTGCAAACGCGGCCTCCTTGTGCGGGACCGTGACGTTGCAGCCCTGCAAACCGCGCGCTTCCAATGTTGTTAAAAACGCCGCAACGTCTTCTGGCTTGATCGCTTCCTTTGTATAGCTTCCCTCAATGCCGTATTTTTTCAGCCAAT
>JAYTQI010000113.1:0-11479 GCA_043746825.1 Hyphomicrobium sp.
CTGGACCTGACGTGGCGGATTTAACTGTCATAACCGCTGCATAAGCTGGATGGGGAATTAAGACAATGGTTCAGCCGCGCCGTGCGCCATTCGCCGCCCGGGAGGGCAGTTCCCGGTCATAGGGCGAGGCCGCTTTGAGGCGCGGCGGACGGGTCGAGCGCGGCAGGGGCTCCGGCCCCTTGTGGCGTTCCTGGCCGAGCGGCTGAAGTGGGGACACCTCATGGAGAACGCGCTTTTTCGGCAATATCACCATGACTTCGGTGCCTTTGCGCAATTCCGACTTTAGCGAGAAAAAGCCACCGTGAAGCTGGATGAGATTTTGCACTATCGGCAGACCGAGACCGGTGCCGCCTTCGGCGTTCTCATGTGCCAGCGAGCCTTGGCCGAAAGCAAGCAAGACTTTCGGGATTTCATCTTTCGGAATGCCAGGCCCGCTGTCTTTAACGAACAGGCATTGACCGCCATCTTCTGCCGGGCCAACACCAAGAATAATGCGTCCGCCCTTGGGCGTGAATTTCAAGGCGTTTGAAAGGAGGTTGAGGCAGATCTGGCGCATGGCGCGCGGATCGGCCCAAACCTGCGGCAGATTGGGCCCGAAGTCTTCGATGATGTGCAGACCCTTGGCATCGGCGCGGATTTTGACGAGGCGTTGGCAATCCTCCGCGATATCGGTTAGGCGGATGGTCTCTTCGTGCAGGTCATAGCGCCCGGCTTCAATGCGCGAGAGGTCGAGAATTTCATTGATGATGTTCAGCAGATGACTGCCGGACGCATGAATATTCTTCGAGTACTCCTTGTAGGTAATGGTCCCAATCGGCCCGAGTATTTCTTTTTCCATGACTTCGGAAAAGCCCATGATGGCGTTCAACGGCGTTCGCAGCTCGTGGCTCATGGTGGCGAGAAAGCGCGATTTGGCTTTGTTGGCCGCTTCAGCGCGGCGGCGGGCTTCATCGGAGATAGAGGTGGCTTCTTCGAGTTCCGAAATGAGGCTGTCTTTCTCGGCGCGGAATTCAATCATGGACAGCGCTGTCGAATAAAGCCCACCCGCGAGGTAGAGGAAGAAGACGTGAATGCCAATCGCCATCAAGGCCAGGGCATAATAGAATGGATCGTTGAGCCAGATCAGGCGTCCGGCAACCGCCAAGGTCATCGGCACTGTGCCCGCTAAGAACACGCCGCGGAGAGTCGAAGCAAACGTCATGCGGATAGCGAGAACCACCATCAAGGTCGCAAAAATAAAGACATGCGACGAGAAGTTGGCGGTTGCTATGCCGGTGTTATTTTGGCCAAATCCTATCAAGGCAAAGGCGGCCAGTGAAACACCGTTGAACAGTTCAATATGAAGGAAGTGGCGGCGCCATTGCCCGACATTGACCTCCGAACGCGACCGGTTCAAGAGGCGTCGGCAGCACTCGTGCATGAAGATTTTTGCGACCGAGACAATCAAGATCCAGATTGTCGCTTCGATAAAAGACGCCCAGAACATTGAGGCAACGTAGAAGATGAAGCACAGCGCTGGCATTGCGAACGGCGCGCTGATCTCGTTGCGTGCGAACATGGTCAGCAGTTCGTATTCGAATTCTGGCTTGATATCGGTGCCGTGGGTAAGGCGATCACGGAAGGCTTTGAGCTCATCCGGCTTTCTTTGCGGCTCCGCCTTAGACGGCCTGCGCGCTCTGGTTTCGATGCTGCCGGCGTTGTCGTCCATCGATGAAGCCGTTATTCCATATGCCCAAAGAGGCCCAGCGGCGCAATGCTGGTGTCCCAAACTGTTAAAGTCGCTGGTATTCCCTAATGTTGCGTTTAGACGCGGCTCTTTAAGAAGCAATGTTTGAGGTGCAACGCATGCCTTGGTACCGGTGGCAACAGCTGATCCGCAAAGGATTGTGGCTGGCACTCGCGATTTTAGCGGTTGTTTATGGGCCACACCGCAATAGTGGGGGGTCGCACAAGCCCGATTCATCCGATCCCGCCCCCGGTCAGGTCTCAGGTGAGGCACGAGCGATTGACGGCGATAGCCTCTATGTGGGGGGCAATGAAGTTCGCCTCAAAGATATCGATGCGCCCGAGGGCCGCCAGACCTGCCAGCGAAATGGCACGGACTGGGCGTGCGGGAATGCGTCGCGTGATGAGCTCGTTCGTTTAATCGGGGTCAACACCGTGCAATGCCGCGTGCATGAGCGCGACAAGCATGGCCGGTTACTGGCTTACTGCTCGGCAGGAGGCCATGATCTCAACCGCGAGATGGTGGCAGCGGGTATGGCTGTGGCTTTTGGCGGCTATAACGGAGAAGAGCAGGACGCCCGCCAAGCACGGCGCGGGCTGTGGGGCTCAGAATTTGAGCGGCCGCAAAATTGGCGTCACGAGCGCGGCATTGGCATGTAAAGGCGGGCAGCTTGCGTATTATTGAAACCAAAGCGGCACCAAATCCACGCCGGTTGCGGATTTTTCTGGCTGAGAAAGGCATTTCAGTTGCCTTTGAAGACCAAGACCTGATGGCGGAAGCATTTAAGACCCCAGAGTTTTCCGCCCTAAATCCTTGGCAGCGCGTACCGGTGTTGGTGTTTGATGATGGCCGGGTGTTGGCTGAGACGGTCGCGATCTGCCGGTATTTTGAGGAGCTACAACCTAAGCCTGCTTTATTTGGCGAATGGGCTCTGGGCCGAGCCGAAGTTGAGATGTGGCAGCGCCGCGTTGAGCTTGGCCTGTTCAATCACATCACCCAGGTGTTCCGGCATCTGCACCCAAAAATGGCCCATCTTGAAGATCCGCAAGTGGCGGCATGGGGGGAGGCCAATAAGCCCAAAGTTAGCCGCGAACTTGAGCGTCTCGATGCGCACCTTAGCGAGAGCCGGTATATTGCGGGCGATGCCTATTCGATTGCGGATATTACGGCGCTTGTCGCCGTGGATTTCATGAAACCGGCAAAGTTGGGCGCGCCTCTGGCGTATCCAAATGTGATGCGCTGGCACGGCGAGGTCTCAGGACGGCCAAGCGCCAAGGCTTGACCTCTTCCCCCTTGTAAGGGAGGCCGGGAGGAAGGTAATCCGTGAAGGATGAAAATGGTCTCTGAGTGCAAGGGTCTACTTTCCGGGATTCCCCCCAGCCTAGCCCTCCACACGCGGGGCAGGGGGAAGGCAACACCGTGACCCGCCGCCTCAATCAATTGCTCAAAGACATCCGTGCCTGCCGGATCTGCCGCGACACCCCGTCGGGGACGCCCTTACCGCACGAGCCACGGCCCGTGCTGCGGGTCGCTTCTACGGCCAAGCTCGCTGTGTTTGGCCAAGCACCGGGTGTGCGCGTGCATCAGTCGGGTGTGCCATTCACTGATCCCTCAGGCGTGCGGTTGCGGCAATGGATGGGTGTGACGGACGAAGAATTCTACGATGTGACCCGGGTCTCCATCATTCCGATGGGCTTTTGTTTTCCAGGCTATTCATCCAAAGACGCTGACCTGCCGCCACGCCAGGAATGCGCCGCCAAATGGCGCGCTACGCTTCTGAAGGAACTGCCACAGTTCGAAGTTGTGCTGCTGGTTGGCGGGTATGCGCATGCCTGGCATCTGGGGGAGCGGTGCGGGGCGAGCTTGAGCGACACGGTTGCCGATTGGCGTAGCATTACAATGCGCAAATGTCAGCCGCGCTATTGGCCTTTGCCGCATCCGTCCTGGCGCAACAATGGGTGGCTGAAACAGCGGCCGTGGTTTGAAGCGGACCTTTTGCCAGCCTTGCGCAAGGACATCCGGCGGACTTTGTCTGAATAATACAATCCCCGGCGCGCCGTCAGGCTGCTTCGAACTCTTGCGCAGTCATAGCGCTAACATTGCCGGCATGCCATTGAGAGCGACCGGCTTGGGCTTCGAGATCATCACGCAAGAACCCGAGATCAAACCCAGCAGTCTTCAAGATGGCGAGGATCTGGCTGACAGAGTGATCGCGGGCGGCGGCGGCAGCCCAGATGATGGCCGCACGCTGGCCTGAGGCGCAGAAGCCCAGCACCGGGCCTTGAGCATGCGCTATTGCATCGCGTGCGGCATCGACCACCACATCCGTGAACAGCTCAAACTTAGTCGCTGGAATGTGGATGCAGGTGAGGCCCACGCGGCGAGCTAAGGCTTGCAGAGCCTTTGACGGACCTTGCCCGGGGGCTTCTCCATCGGGGCGGAAATTGATGAGCGTGCGAAAACCTGCTGCCTGCAGGGCATCAAAATCATCTGGCCCCGGCATGTCCGAGACTGCAAAATCGGGCTTAAGGCGGCGGATGTGCATGCGAGGTGGCCATTGCTCCCGGCTTGCTAAAAAGATCAACTAACTGCTGGGATAACTGGCGCTTTTAGCAGTTTCTGGCAAGGGGTGCTGCACCGCAAAACGAAAAAAAATACCAATCTAGCGATTGACAACGGTAAATTAGAAAATCATTATCCAAAAAAGCCCAAATCAGAGAAATGAAGTTCTTCCAGGAGGACTTGCCCGTGTTGGACGATATGGATGTCAAAATTCTGCGCATCCTGCAGGAAGATTGCACACGCCCCGTTGCCGATATTGGCAAGGAGGTAGGGCTTTCAACGACGCCTTGCTGGCGCCGCGTTCAGAAACTCGAAGAAGCCGGCGTCATCAAGAAACGGGTGGCCGTGCTTGATCCGGACAAGATCAACGCTGGCGTAACCGTCTTCGTGTCGATCAAGACGGATCAACATTCGCTGAGCTGGCTTGAGAAGTTCCGCGGCGCGGTCGCGGATTTTCCTGAGGTCGTCGAGTTCTACCGGATGTCGGGCGAGATTGATTACCTCTTGCGCGTCACCGTTCCGGACATCGCGGCCTTTGATACGTTTTACAAAAAGCTGATCGCGCGCATCGAGATCGCCAAAGTGTCGTCGGCGTTTGCGATGGAGCAAATGAAATATACAACAGCCATGCCGCTGCAGTTCGCCATCACGACGCAGAGCACGAAGGCTGAAAGAGTTGAGGCGTCGTAATCAGCTTTTTTTTGATGGCGGCCGAAAGCGTGAAATCAGGCTGGAGGTATCCCAGCGGTTGCCACCTTGGGCTTGGATTTCGGCGTAATAGCCATCAACGAGTTTCGCGACTGGCAACCCGGCGCCGTTTCGGCTGGCCTCAGCAATACAAATGCCAAGGTCTTTGCGCATCCAATCTACCGCGAACCCGAAATCGAATTTGCGTGCGTGCATAGTCTTCCAGCGGTTCTCCATCTGCCAGGACTGGGCCGCGCCTTTTGAGATCGTATCGATCACCGCTTCAACATCGAGGCCCGCCTGTTCGGCGAAATGAATGGCTTCCGACAGGCCCTGCACAAGCCCGGCAATCGCGATCTGATTGACCATCTTTGTGAGCTGGCCAGCGCCAGAGGGTCCAATGCGCTTCACCATCTTTGCGAAGCCGTGGATCACCGGTTGGGCTCGATCAAACGCCGCTTCATCGCCGCCGGCCATGACAGTGAGTGCGCCGTTTTCAGCCCCCGCCTGTCCGCCAGATACCGGCGCATCAATAAAGAACAAGCCCATTGCCGTTGCAGCTTTCGACAATTCGCGCGCAACATCCGCAGACGATGTCGTGTGGTCTATGAAAACGCTCCCCGGTTTCATCGAATGAAAGGCGCCGTTGGGGCCGATTGTGATGGCGCGTAAATCATCGTCGTTGCCGACGCAGGAAAATACGAATTCGGCATCGCGCGCGGCCTCCAGCGGTGTAGGCGCGGTGCGTCCGCCGCCTTGTGCCGTGACCCATGCTTCAGCCTTGGATGCTGTGCGGTTATAGACGGTGACATCATGACCGCCGCGCTTCAAAAGGTGCCCAGCCATTGGAAACCCCATGACTCCAAGTCCGAGCCACGCAACCTTTGCCATCCGTCTGTCTCCTGCGCTTTGCCGCTCTTTGTTTCAAGAGGCCTTCTAGAGCATCGCGCGCCTCGAGCCAAATAAAAGGCGCAGATGAGCGCGCAAAGTTGAAATCCGCTTTATTGTCAAGCGGGCGAGTCGAACAGAAGGCACGGCAATGGCGAATAAGACAACAGTTACAAACGTTGCCAGCCCGGTGACGCTCGCGCGCATTCAGCAGGCGGCTAGTGTCCTCAAAGGCGCCGTGCTCAATACTGATTTCGATCCAAGCCGAACGCTCTCTGAGATGGCTGGCGCGGACATCTGGCTGAAGTTTGAGAACCTGCAATTTACCGCGTCCTACAAAGAGCGTGGTGCGCTGAATAAGCTCGCCTCGCTATCTGAGAAAGAGCGTAGCTGCGGTGTCATCGCCATGTCGGCGGGCAATCATGCGCAAGGTGTTGCGTATCATGCCAAGCGGCTGGGTATACCAGCGACCATTGTGATGCCAGCCGCCACGCCAACGGTTAAAGTCGAGAACACGCGCGGGCACGGCGCCACAGTCATTTTGAATGGCGCATCGTTTGAAGACGCTGCAACTTTTGCGGTCTCTTACGGCACGCAGCGCGGCCTGACTTTCATTCATCCCTTCGATGATCCCGTGGTCATGGCAGGTCAGGGCACGATTGCGCTTGAAATGCTGGAGGCCGTGCCAAACCTCGACACCCTTGTTG
This sequence comes from Hyphomicrobium sp., assembly GCA_043746825.1. Taxonomy (GTDB): domain Bacteria; phylum Pseudomonadota; class Alphaproteobacteria; order Rhizobiales; family Hyphomicrobiaceae; genus Hyphomicrobium_B. The sequence continues at coordinate 6,571 of JAYTQI010000113.1, forward strand.
TGCCAATCGGCGGCGGCGGGCTGATTTCCGGCATGGCCGTTGCGGCCAAGGCTATCAACCCAGATATCCGCATCATCGGCGTCGAAAGCGCCCTCTACCCGTCGATGTTCAATGTCATCAAGGGCACGTCGCTGCCGGTTGGTGGCGATACCTTGGCTGAAGGTATTGCGGTCACGAGACCGGGGCAATTGACGCGCGAATATGTGGCAAGCCTTGTCGACGACATCGTGCTGGTTTCCGAAAGCGATCTTGAACGGGCCGTGGCGCTCTTGATCACCATTGAAAAGACCGTGGTCGAAGGCGCGGGCGCGGCGGGCCTTGCTGCGGTGCTCGCTGATAAAAACCGCTACAAGGGCCGGTGCGTTGGTTTGGTGTTATGCGGCGGTAATATCGATACCCGGCTTCTCGCCAGCGTGTTAACGCGCGAAATGGCCCGCGAGGGCTGTCTATCGCGTCTGGCCATCGACTTGCCCGATAGGCCCGGCCAGCTCGCCAAAGTCGCGGGCGTCATTGGGGAGGCGGGCGCCAACGTCGTCGAGGTCTATCACCAGCGCGTATTCACAGATCTGCCCGCCAAAGGGACGGAGCTGCATCTTGTCATTGAGACCCGCGACCGCCTCCATCTTGAGGGCGTCATGAAAGCTCTCAAGAGCGCTGGATACGCGGTGACGAATAAAGGCAGCGCTGCGCCGGGGCGGTAATTGCTTAGATCACAGCCGCGCCAGATCACTTACCGCGACGTGAGTGACGTCAACGCTATCAAGCATAGCGATGTCATGCCAAGCGCCATTGACGAGATCTTGCACAAGCGTTGCGTGTGCACCGTCTTGCTAATCATGTCCTGGAGATGGATGACGACGTTGTAGGCCGGGTTCTTGACGGCCTGGCCTTTGAGAAAATCGCTCAAATCCAGCTTATCAACGCCAACTTGGAAATCTGTAATCCGGTCGGTATGGCCAACCTCGGCATATTTGCGAAACCAGCCGAAGGTATCCGCACCACCGCCGCCCGTCACCGTGTCGCCGCCGCTTTCGCTGCGGTAGATGTCGGAGGCTGCGCCGCCAACGTAAGTGTTGGAGGTGTTGGCGGCGGCGTGGAAGTCGTTACCTGCGTCTGAGCCAATGATCTTATTGAAGCTATTGACTGTGCCGGTAAAAATCACTGCGCCTGTGACCGGATCGATGATCTGCGCGTCATGGAGGTCCTGATCGATGTTGACTTTGCCAGAGCTTGGAGAAATCCACCGTGTCCGTGCCTGCGCCGCCGTACAGGTTCTGATCACCCGTGCCGCCAACAAGGAGATCATCGCCAGCGTTGCCATAGAGCGTCTGGGTGCCGTCGCCCGCAATCAGCGTGTCATTCAAGGATTGACCCAAGAAAACCAGATTGCCGCCATCAGGAGCTTTGATGTTGATGATTTTCGGCACGGAAGTCGTCGCTATGAATGAAAGGCTAATTTTTCCGGATCGTTTAGAATTTTAGATAAAATTGCGTCTCGGATCGTAATCTTCTAGCAATACAAAATCTAAGCCACGTGAATATTCCCGTATGTATTTGATTCAAATTTTATCAATTTCTGCCGCAGCTCCTGCTGAAAGCGGCGGATGGGCTCACAACGGAAGAGGGCCTCACACCGGGAGAGTGTGAGGCCCTTGGAAGAGAGCAGATCGTAGGGAGAGCGGCGTGAAGGCGGAGCAGAAATGGCAGAGGAAGCGGCGTAACGTTTCAGGGCCTAGGCGTCTGGCCAGCGGGAGGCTAATCGGGCGGTGTCAGGTTGGCATGCGCCATCGTCAACGATGCCAGCAGCATGATACTGGCAAGTAGGAAGCAGGTAATCATGCCCATACGGGTAAATCGCCAGGTTCCGGCATTTGCGTTGGCTGCGGCTTCTAAATCCATGATGAACCCGGTTGGGATTACTGTGTTCAATCTCAGTAACGCTCTTATAACCGATAATGGCGCGTTAGTCGAATTGAACAATCAGTAATGGCTAATGACGGAGTTATGAATTTAACAGAATATTTATATCTGTTAATTGCAGATAAATTAATTCGTTTGTATTTTAGAGAGCGAGCGCAAATTCGCGATGGTCTTGTTTGGCGAAAGCGCCTCTGGATCAAGTTTGAGTTCGATCAACGCTGGCCGGGCCGCTGATAGGGCCCGTTCAAGAGCGGCTGGAAATTCTGACGTTGCTGTGACTCGCTCTCCATAGGCTCCAGTGCTTTCAGCAAGGGCTACGAAGTCGGGATTGATCAGGCTGGTTGCGATAACGCGCCCAGGATAGTGGTGTTCCTGGTGCATGCGGATGGTGCCAAGCATGCCGTTGTTGGCGATAATGATCACGATTGCCGCGCCAAACTGCACGGCGGTCTGAAGTTCTTGCGATGTCATCTGGAAACACCCGTCGCCTGCAAGTGCAACAACTGGTCTCTCTGGGTGCATGAGTTTTGCAGCGATAGCGGCTGGCAAGCCGTAACCCATCGAACCCGCGATTGGCGCTAACTGGGTCGGATAATTTTTGTACGTAAAGTAGCGATGCAGGAAGGCGGCGTAGTTGCCGGCACCGTTGCATATGATGGCGTTGGCGGGAAGGTTTGCTGAGAGCATGGCAATGATGTCTTCCATGCGTACTTGTCCTGGTGTTGCCTTAGGCGCAACCGACGCTTCGAAGGCCGTCCGCAGGTCGCGCCGCCACGTTGACCAGGATTTTGAGTGCTCAAGGCTTGGTAACTTGGCGAGCGCCAGAGCGGTTAATTCTGGCGACGCGGGGATGGCGAGGGCAGGCGAGTAGAGGTTATGAGCCTCGCCTGCATCATGCGCGATATGAACGAGTTTTTGTTTGGGTTCGGGCGGGCGGACCAGTGTGAAGCCTTGCGTCGTGATGTCTCCCAGCGCGTCACCGAAAACAATCAACAGATCGCTGGCGCGGATGCCCGCTGCCAGCTGTGGGTCCATGCCTAGCCCCGCGTGGCCCACATAGCAGCGGTGGCGATTGTCGATGTGATCCTGCCGCCGGAACGATGTGGCGACGGGGATATCAAAGCGATCCGCGAAGGCCGCGAGCGCCTTGGCTGAGTCATGACCCCACATCGAACTCCCAGCAATCACGAGCGGTGTTTCAGCGCTTGCCATCAACAATCGGAGATGCTCGATTTTGCCAGGTGCGGGCGGCAGCGGTGTAAAGCTTGGACGATCTGGTGAGACGGCGTCCGTACTTTCCATCAGTACGTCTTCAGGCAAACCTAGAACCACAGGTCCTGGGCGTCCTGAGATCGCAATATGAAAGGCGTTTTGAACGTGGCTGGCGAGTTCCGCGGCCGATGGCACCACCGCGCACCATTTGGCAATTGATCCGAATACCCGCTCAATGTCGATGGTCTGGAAGGCGGGCAAGCCCTGCATGGCACGCGGCGGCAGTCCAACGAGGAGTAGCATGGGCGTTGAGTCTTGGTGAGCAATGTAGACGCCAGAAAACGCATTCGCCGCGCCAGGACCACGCGTGACCAGGGCAACGCCCGGCGCGCCGATGAGTTTGCCCGTCGCCTCCGCCATCATCGCCGCGCCGGATTCTTGACGGCATGTGATGGGTGAAATGGTGTCAGCCCCATGCATGGCGTCAAGCGCCGCCAGGAAACTCTCGCCCGGCACTGTAAAGACGTGGGCGACGCCCTCCGCCACCAGCTGTTCAATCAGGATCTGCGCGCCCGTGGGCATGTGGGTGTACTCGTGCCTACAACCCGGCGGCTGGCCGGTGAGAACCACAATTACGGGTTTTTTTCAACCAGAGGCTAAGGAAAACCTGCAACTGGGTTAGCCTGGCCTTCGAAAGCCGGGGATCAAGGGGCGGGGAAGCTGGCTGTGGCGTATTCACGATGATAAATGCCGTGAAGGGGCTTTTCGCGGGGTGACGGAATGGCGGTAAAAGCCGTCAAACATGGAAGTCATGTCTTGCGCGCTGTCTGCGCGAGCGTCAAACGGGCGGCACTGGAACTGGCGCGCCTGTTGGCTTTTGTGTGCCTCATTGCCTTGCTCACCTGTGGGGCGAAAGCCGAAACACGTGTGGCCCTGGTCGTTGGAAACGCCAAGTATGGCGCCAACCCGCTCAAAAACCCGCGTCACGATGCCGAACTCATGTCCCGTACCTTGTCGGGTCTCGGATTCGAAGTCCTGAGTGTCTACGACGGCGGCGCTGCGGAAATGCGCAAAGCCGTCACAGAATTCGGCCGCAGTCTGCAAGCGCCTGATACGGTGGCTCTATTCTACTATGCCGGCCACGGCGTCCAAGCCGAGGGCGAGAACTACCTGATCCCGCTTGGAGCTGGTATCGCCAGCATGAGCGAGGTCGCCATCAATGCGATATCGTTGAGTGATGTTCTGAAATCCATGGCGCGTTCCAACGCCCGCATGAACATTGTTATCCTGGACGCCTGCCGGGATAATCCTTTTGCCATGGACGGGCGCGGCGGGGCATCCGGTGCCAGTGGTCTAGCACCCGTTGTGGCACCAGCTGGCACGATCATTGGATACGCGACCGCACCGGGACAAGTGGCGCGTGATGGTGGCGGAGATAACAGCCCCTACACTGCGGCCCTCGTGGCCAACATGCCCGCTCCAGGTCTGACGCTCGAAGACGTTTTCCGCAATGCGCGGCGACGGGTGTTGTCGGTGACGGCGGGCAAGCAAACGCCTTGGGAGCATTCATCTCTGGTTGGCGAATTCTATTTCAAGCCAAAAACGACGGAATCGGAGACGAATTCTCGAAAACCGGCAGCTGATCCCGCCACGCAACTGCGGCTCGCGGAACTGGAAGCCTGGGAAAAAATCAAAGATAGCAAAGATCCAAGTATTTTGACGGCGCATATCGCAAATTTTCCTGACGGCCTGTTTGCCGAACTCGCAACCGTGAAGA
>JAYTQI010000114.1:0-4913 GCA_043746825.1 Hyphomicrobium sp.
CCACCACGATCTGGATGCAACGCTTAACAATGGCGCATCCTTCTCAGCTGAAAGCGTCGATATGTTCCTCGCAGGCGCAGTTATCTTCTACTAAGCTAGAACACAACATATCACTCAGGAAGCCGCCCCAAAAGGGCGGCTTCTTTGTTTTTGAGGATCTTTGACCGCTTCAAGCCATTGCTGGGATCGGCCCAGAGCGATAATATGTGCTGATGTTTGCAAGCTTCTTTCATGAGCTCAAAGCCGCAAAAATTCCTGTCACGCTCAAGGAGTACCTGACACTCCTTGAGGCTGTGGATTCTGGCGTTGCCGGAGGGCGCGTCGAAGACTTTTATTATCTCGCCCGCGCGGCACTCATCAAAGACGAGCGCAATCTTGACCGGTTCGATCAGGTCTTCGGCCATGTCTTCAAAGGCCTGGAGCTCATGAGCGATGCCGCAAACGTCCAAATTCCTGAAGAATGGCTGCGCCTCGTCTCGGAACTTCATCTGAGCGAGGATGACAAAATGAAGATCGCCGAACTTGGCGGCTGGGAAAAAATAATGGAGGAACTGCAAAAACGCTTGGCCGAGCAGAAAGGCCGGCACGAAGGTGGCAACAAATGGATCGGCACCGGCGGCACCTCGCCCTATGGCGCCAATGGCTATAATCCGGCTGGCATACGCATCGGCCAGAAGGAAAGCCGTCACCGGCGCGCCATCAAAGTTTGGGACAAACGCGAGTTCCAAGATCTCGCAGGCAACGCTGAGATCGGCACGCGCAACATCAAGGTCGCACTGCGGCGGCTACGGAAGTTTGCGCGCCAAGGCGCGCCCTCAGAACTCGACCTGGACACCACCATTCGCGGCACAGCCGAAAAAGGCTATCTCGACGTCCATCTGCGCCCCGAGCGTCACAACACCGTAAAGCTGTTGATGTTCTTCGACATCGGCGGCTCAATGGATTGGCACATCAAGGAAGCTGAAGAGCTGTTTTCAGCAGCACGCAGCGAGTTTAAACATCTCGAATACTACTACTTCCACAACTGCCTCTATGAATCAGTTTGGAAAGACAACGCGCGCCGCCACACCGGCAAGACGCCGACCTGGCAGGTCCTCAACACCTACCCCGCAGACTACAAGGTGATCTTTGTCGGCGATGCCTCAATGAGCCCCTACGAGATCACGGTGGCGGGCGGCTCGGTTGAGCATATGAATGAAGAGCCGGGGTCGCTGTGGCTGAGACGCGTGTCTGACATCTACAAGCACGCAGTCTGGCTGAACCCTCTACCTGAGCATCAGTGGGCTTGGACGCCATCAATTACCATGATCAACAGGCTCTTAGGCGGCCGCATGTACCCCTTGACGATCGACGGGCTCGAGGCCGCAACCCGGACGTTGATGAGATAATTGCCATCTGGGCCGAAATTCGGCCTTTTTACGGTGGGAAGTCGTTAGCAGGCTGGTTGACCAGGGGCGGCCTGATGAACCATTGTGCGTGCAGTTCGGCGGCAAATTTTATGGGGATGCGATTGGGTGGGGACGTCATGACTTTCCGGATCATCGCAGCGATTTTGGTGGCGGCAACTCTTTCTGGTTGCTCTGCGGGAAGCATGCTGCAAACAGGTTCACTGTTTGGCGGCGCAGCGAAGACGGCGGCAGCACCCCCTCAAGCCCAAAATGATGCGGTATCGCGGGCCATGCAGGTCGGCTCGACCGCTGCGCGCGCCCAAAAGTGCGGTTTCAATTTCGATCCCGTAAAGCTCAGAATGCAATTTATTGCGGCTGAAACGGCCACCAGCCCAGCCGAGGCGCCGAAGGTCACACAAATCTACGATACCGCTTTTCGCGGCATCACGAGAGCTGTTGCGAGCAAAAATGAAGACTACTGCTCTGGCCCCAAGGTCACGGCAATCAAGTCTGCTCTCAATCGCCATATGACGGGCGACTTCACGCCCGATCCGCCAGCCAGTGTGGCTGATGAGGGCGGCCTGTTTGACGGTCTCGGATCATCCAACTCGTCATCGGGCGGCGTTTGGCAGTCAACGAAACTTCCCCAAGACCTTTAGACTGCTATCGGCCCTCACGCATCGCATCACATTGCTCCGCAGATGCTAAGCGCGCGAGCCGAGTTCCCGCAACTCGACGGCAGGGGCCAGACCGTTAATCATTTATCTCATTTTGGGAAAGTCAGCACAGCGCTAGAGGCTGCGGTTTCATTTTGAAAACCATAATCGCGCTTGGCCCGCTCATCGCGCCCCTGATCGCGATCTTTTGCAGCGTTTCTCGACATCGCTGATGGGGCCAAGTCCGGCACACGACTTGCTCAATAGGGCCTAGGGGCAGCAATCGCCTCATGAGATCAACACTCCGGTGCAACGATGATGGCCGTCACAAATATGGCAGGAACGCCCTCCGCCGCTGCGAAGGCAATTCGTAAATGCAGCGAAGACCCGGTCATAACTGGTGGTGCCATCAAACTCTCACTCATAACAACCCGGGCCGCCTTCGACGCGCTGGAATCGGAATGGAACGCACTGTTTGATCGCGCGGGCCGGGGCACCCAGGTATTTCAAACCTTCAACTGGAATTGGCATTGGGCCAATCACTATTTGTCTGACGCTCCGGGCGGTATCGAGGGCTTGGCTCTCTCCATCGTTACGGGCCGCCGCGATGGCCGCCTCATCATGGTTTGGCCGCTGGTCTCGGAGCGTGTGCGCGGCATCACGCAAATTTTCTGGATGGGCGAACCGGTCAGCCAATACGGCGATGTGCTGATCGACGACGTACCGGATGCGCTCGATGTCATGCGGGCAGGTTGGGCGTTTGTGAAAGACTCTGCGAAGAGCGACATCGTGCGTCTGCGCCGCGTCAGGGCTGACGCCGCCATTGCACCACTCTTAACTGAGATTGGCGCAAACATCACAGACAAGCAAACCGCACCCTATCTCGACCTCGCCAGCGCTCAGAGTTTCGCCGACTACGAGCAGCGGTATTCCACGCGCGCGCGCCGCAACCGCCGCCGCCTCATGCGCCGCTTCGAAGACCAGGGACCTGCTAATTTTGAACGCCACAAAGGCGGGGCTAAGGCTCGAGAACTTGCCGTCAAAGCACTCGAACTCAAAGCTGAGTGGCTCAAAGACCGTGGTCTCGTCTCACACGCGATTGCGGACGCGCGCATGAGCCGGTTTTTTGCCGATGCGGCCGATGGCGCCCAGCGCTCAACAAACTGCGTCGTGTCGGCCTTGCGTACAAATGGCGAACCAGCGGCGCTTGAAGTTTCGTTCACCTGCAAGGGCCGCCTGGCCATGCACGTTATCGTTTTCAATCTCAAATACGAAAAATCTGGCGTTGGCGTTCTGTTGCTTGAGAAAAGCATCCGCGATGGTTTTGCGGACAACCTCGCCGTCTACGACATGCTGGCGCCGGGCGACAACTACAAGCTTGATTGGTCTGATGCGACTATTGACGTTCTTGACTGGGCCAAACCACTGACATTGGCAGGGCGCACCTATGCCCAGCTCTATCTCGGCTTTATACGTACCCGCGTCAAATCTGTGATCGGCGCGATGCCGCAATCGCTGCGCCGGCTCATGACAAGTGGTTATTCGGTGATGACTGCAATCTAACAGCAATCATTGCCGGTCACTTGACGCCGAGCTTCTTTTGCAGACTTGACGATGATGTCGTGTACTGGAACAGAATTTTTTTATCAGGGTAGACAATTTTATGGGCGGCCTGCGCCATCAGCGCGGCTTCATGAAAGCCTGACAAAATCAGCTTTAATTTGCCAGGATAGGCGTTGATATCGCCGACTGCGAAGATGGCTTTTTCGCTGGTCTCAAACTTCTCGGTATCCACCGTGATCAGGTTTTCATGCAGGTTGAGACCCCAATCAGCAACGGGGCCAAGCTTCATAGTGAGGCCGAAGAACGGAAGAAGCGCGCTGGCCGCGATTGTCTCTTCGCCAGTGGCCGTTTTTACTGCGATTGAGGCAAGCTGGCCACCAGCACCGTTCAGCGCCGTCACCTGCCCAATCATCAGCCGGACCTTGCCTTCAGCTACGAGCGCCCGCATCTTCTCGACCGAGTGCGGCGCGGCGCGGAAATCATCGCGGCGATGTATAAGCGTCAGAGATTTGGCGACGGGCTGCAAATTGAGCGTCCAGTCGAGAGCGCTGTCGCCGCCGCCAACGATCACCACATCATGGCCGCGCATCTGTTCCATTTTGCGGACTGCATAATGAACCGACGTGCCTTCGAATGCCTCGATACCGGCAAGCGGCGGGCGCTTCGGCGTGAAAGATCCACCGCCTGCTGCAATGACCACGACCTTGGCTAAAAAAACTGCGCCATCATCGGTCACAAGCCTGAACCGCCCGTCGCTCATGCGGGTCAAGGCATCGATGCGCTGGTTAAAGTGGAAGGCCGGCGCAAACGGTTTGATCTGCACAAGCAGGCGGTCTGTAAGCTCTTGCCCAGTAACGACCGGCAGCCCCGGCACGTCATAGATCGGTTTCTCAGGATAGAGTTCAGTGCATTGCCCGCCAGGGCGGTCGAGAATGTCGATGACATGCGCTTGAAGGTCGAGAAGGCCAAGTTCAAAGACGGCAAAAAGCCCGCATGGACCCGCGCCAATAATGACAACGTCGGTTTCAGTTGCTACCAGACGTTTGATATCGGCGTTGGCAATTGCCTGGGTGGTCATCGCCTCATCTCCGGCGGACCCTATGGCCTGCCTCTTGAAAACGTCAGAATTGCTTGGCTGGGACGCGAACGACAAGCCCGTCGAGAGCAGCCGTGACTTTCATCTGACAGCTTAGGCGGCTCTCATCGCGAACATCAAAGGCGAAGTCGAGCATATCTTCTTCCATAGCCGACGGTTTGCCAGCCGCAGTCCGCCAAGCTTCGTCAATATAGACATGGCAGGTTGCGC
>JAYTQI010000115.1:0-11468 GCA_043746825.1 Hyphomicrobium sp.
CCGAACTGAGCTGCGATTTCGCGGACTTTCTGATGCGGCAGTTTCAGAAATTCGTCGAGCCAGCCAAGCTCGTCCATAATCGACATTGTTGAGGGGTGAACGGTGTCACCACGGAAATCGCGCAGGAAGTCTTTATGTTTTTCAAGCACCGCGACCGTGACACCCGCCCGCGCCAACAGCACGCCCAGCATCATGCCAGCCGGTCCGCCGCCTGCGATGCAGCACTGAACTTGGTTTTTCATAGGGGCCTCATTCAAAAGCCATGAAGCTTCACAACCCTACACCCGCACGCTGGCCTTTCTCAAGCGGGCAAGAACGCGGTCTTTTTTTTCTGATGCCAGGCGCACACGCATGTGCAGCGCGCCATCGTCACCATCAGCGCGGCTCATGACGTCAGTATTTTCGTACAGCCACGCTATGAGCGCGCCTTCGTGGCCTGGAATGCTGAGATCGAGGATTTCGTCGGCCTTGCCGAGACGCACGTCAATGGCATCAAGAAGGGCTGCGACGCCCTCACCTGTTTTGGCGGAAACCAGCACGGGCGGGCGCTCATCGCGGTTGATCTCGTGTTGTAGCTCGCTCGCGCGTTCGTGACTTAATAAGTCCGCCTTGTTCCAGACTTCCAGAATGTGATTGTCGGCGGGCAAGGTATCAATGCCGAGATCGCCGAGAACTTTCTCGACGTCGCGGGCCTGGGTCTCGGATTCCTCATGCGCGATGTCGCGAACGTGCAAAATGAGATCGGCTTCGATGACTTCTTCGAGCGTGGCGCGGAAGGCCGCAACCAGCATCGTCGGCAAATCGGAAATAAAACCAACGGTATCAGAGAGGATGATTTTGCGGGCGCTGGGCAGCTTGACTTCCCGCATGGTCGGATCGAGCGTGGCGAACACCTGATCCATGGCGAGTACGCCCGCACCCGTGACGCGATTAAACAGCGTTGACTTTCCCGCGTTGGTATAGCCGACAATAGCAACGACAGGATACGGCACCTTGCGGCGGCCCTTGCGATGCAGATCGCGGGTTTTGACGACTTCTTTCAGATCGCCCTTGATGGCGTCGATGCGGTCTTGCAGCATGCGCCGGTCAAGCTCGATCTGGGCTTCACCAGGGCCGCCGAGAAAGCCGCCGCCACCGCGCTGGCGTTCCAAATGAGTCCAGGCGCGCACAAGGCGGCCCTTCTGGTAGCTCAAATGCGCAAGTTCGACTTGCAGCACGCCTTCTTTTGTCCGGGCGCGGCTCCCGAAAATTTCGAGGATAAGACCGGTGCGATCAATGACCTTTGCGCCCCAGGTTTTTTCCAGGTTGCGTTGCTGGACTGGCGTCACGATGTGATCGACGACGATGAGACCGATGTCTTTCTCCGTAACAAGCGCGGTTAGCTCCTCGACCTTGCCCTTGCCAAGCAACGTTGACGGGCGCGGCTCGGAGAGCGGCACGATCAAGGCATCGATGATGTTGAGGTCAATGGCGTTGCACAGACCTATAGCTTCGGCCAGACGGTTCTCGGGCGTGTGGACCTGCGGGAATGGCGCGGTCTTTTCTCCGACCCGCACTTGCCGCTTCCACACCGGCACAAGGATCAGGACGCGCTGGCGGGGTGCGCGCGTTTCTTCGGGCGCGCGCTTGCGGCGGACCTTGGGTTCCCCCTCGCCGTCATTGTCACTGGGTGATGTCATCACCCGGATATAGGCTCCCCGTCCTGGTCATTCAAGTTGACCGGGCCGCCAGGCATGATCGTTGATATCGCGTGCTTGTAGACAAGCTGCGAGTGACCATCGCGCCGCAGCAGCACGCAGAAATTATCGAACCAGCTGACGATGCCTTGCAGTTTGACGCCATTGACGAGAAAGATCGTGAGAGGCGTTTTGTTTTTCCGGACGTAGTTGAGAAACGTGTCCTGGAGATTCTGAGCGCGTTCTGCCGCCATTGTTGTTGTCCGCCTTTTTTGTTTGAAATCTTTTTCAGCGCGATCTGCGGGCACCAACCGGCGCAAGATGCCGGTCAAGGCTGCAGACCTGTTGTTCGTGACAGGCTCAACGGCAGATAAACTACCTCATTTTGCGCTGATTAAAAGTCCCGCAATCGGCCCGGGTGCCTCAACTTTGGTCTTTAATGGCCGCGAAACTCAGCAATGTGATGAAAGGCTGAGCGAAGCCGCAGGGTTGTGGCGCCGGGCTGGCCGTTGCCTATCGTTTTACCGTCAATTTTAACGACCGGCATCACAGTATTGGTCGCGGATGTGATGAAGGCTTCGTGGGCATTAAGGGCCTCAGCCACTGTAAAGGCCCGCTCCTCGATTTTGAGGCCTTCAGCCGCCGCAACATCCATGACGCCCGCGCGGGTGACACCGCTCAGAATCCGCTGATCAAGCTGGCGGGTGATGAGCGCGCCCTCAGCCGTCACGATCCAGGCGTTGCTGGATGCGCCTTCTGTCACGAAGCCGCTCGCGTCAGTGAACCAGGCTTCGCGGGCCCCGGATGTTTTTGCCGCCGCTTTGGCGAGACAGGCGGGCAGGAGCATTACAGACTTGATATCCGACCGGCTCCAGCGGATGTCGGGCATGGTGATGACGGAGATGCCAAGCTCCGCCTGAGCTGCAAGTTTGGATTGCGATTGTTGGCGGGCGATGACGACAAGCGTTGGCGGCAAACTGTCATCCGGAAATGCGAAATCGCGCGGGCCCGCACCGCGCGAAACTTGCAGATAGACGATGCCGTCGCGCACGGAGTTGCGGCGGATGGTTTCGCGGATGACGAATGACAGCGCGGCCCGGCTCATCGGCATCAGCATTTGGATTTCGTGAAGCGAGCGCGCGAGGCGATCTAAGTGGCGTCCCTCATCAATAAGCTTGGAACCCAGAACCTCGATGACCTCGTAAATGGAATCGGCAAATTGAAAGCCGCGATCCTCAGCGTGGATCGCAGCCTCCGTGTAGGGCTTGTAGAGACCGTTGACGTAAATGACCCGGCTCACGCGCGCGGCACTCCAGACTTAGACCCGGACATCACCAGAGCGCTGATCGGAGGACACGCCCAGCGCCCTGAGTTTCCGGTGCAGGGCAGAACGTTCCATACCGACGAATTCAGCGGTGCGCGAGATGTTGCCGCCAAAGCGATTGATCTGGGCGAGGAGATACTCGCGCTCAAAAATTTCACGCGCCTCTCTGAGCGGCAGGCTCATCAGGTGTTCCGCGCCGCCATTGACGGGCAGCGGCACGTTGGAACCGATTTCTTCTGGCAGCATATCGGCAGTGATAATCGCGTTAGGCTCGCCGCCAGCCAGGATCATCAGGCGCTCGATATTGTTGCGCAATTCGCGGACGTTGCCGGGCCAATCGTGGGCCTGCAAAACGGCGGTGGCATCTTCACCGATCTTGCGCGGCGCGAGGCCTGACGAATGCGCGATCTGAGAGATGAAGAATTGAATGAGCTCGGGAATGTCTTCGCGCCGTTCTGCGAGGCTCGGCACACGCAGCGGCACGACGTTCAAGCGGTGATAAAGATCCTCGCGGAAGCGGCCTTCCTGGATCTCGCGCTCCAGATCGCGGCTTGTGGAAGACACGATGCGGGTATCAACCGAGACTTTTTGGCTGCCGCCAAGGCGCAAAAACTTCTGCTCAACGAGAACGCGCAGCACCTTGCCCTGCGTTTCCATCGGCATATCGGCGACTTCATCGATGTAGAGCGTGCCGGTGTGGGCTTCTTCAAGCGCGCCGACTTTGCGCGGACCGCCGGTGCGATCTTCCGTGCCAAACAGCTCCTCTTCGACCCGGTCGGGTGCCATGGCGGCGGCGTTCAAAACGACGAACGGGCTATCGGCGCGCTGCGACTTCTGGTGGATGACGCGGGCCGCCAGTTCTTTGCCCGTACCCGAAGAGCCCCGGATCAGGATGCGGCTGTTGGTCGGGGCTAACTTATCAATCTGGTTTTTGAGTTGATTGATGGCGGGCGACTTGCCGATCATCTCAGCGGAGACGATCGAGCGTTCTTTCAGTTCCTTGACCTCGCGCTTCAATTGCGAGGCTTCGAGCGCGCGCATGGTGACGAGGAGCAGGCGGTCTGACTTGAACGGTTTCTCGATGTAATCGTAGGCGCCGCGCTTAATCGCCGTGACCGCCGTCTCGATGTTGCCGTGCCCTGAGATAATCACCACCGGTAATTCCGGATAGGTGCGCTTCATGACAGTCAAGACTTCAAGGCCGTCGAGGCGGCTCCCCTGCAGCCAAATGTCGAGAATGACCAGATTGGGCCGCCGGTCCTCAATGGATTTAAGCGCTTCGTCGCTGTCGCGCGCCAAGCGCGTTCGATGTCCCTCGTCTTCCAAAATGCCCGATACCAGCTCGCGGATGTCGGCTTCATCATCAACGATCAGAATGTCTGCGGCCATTTTCCGGCTCCCTTTGGCGTGTCGCGTTTACGGTTATGCCTGACTAGAGGCGTGCTCAGATGGCAAATTTTTTATTTTTGTTTGATCAGGCGGTGTGGCTGCACGCAGCGGCAGCGTCACACGCAGCAGTGCGCCGCGCGTCCGGTGTTCTGTAATTGGAGCATCTTCAAGTGCGAGTGCGCCGCCATGCTGCTCCACGATCTTCTGGACAATGGCAAGACCGAGTCCTGTGCCTTTGGCGCGGGTTGTGACGTAGGGCTCAAGTAATCGCGAGCGGTTTTGTTTCGGCAATCCAATGCCGTTGTCGATGACCTCGATGGTGACACGGTCACTGGCGGGGGTAAGACGGACTTCAATTAGTCCTTTGTAATCCTTAGGCCGCCCCTGGGCTTCACCATAGCCTTCAATGGCTTCGGTGGCGTTTTTCACGAGATTGGTCATGGCCTGCGAGATCAGCCGCTGATCAAAGCGGGCGCGGACCGGCGTGGTTGGCATATCCAGTTTAAACTCGACGTCCTTGTTGCTTTCGCGGAACAGCACAACCGGTTCCTGTACGGGCAAGCGCAAATCGCCATCGGTCATTTCGGGCTGCGGCATGCGGGCGAAGGACGCGAACTCATCGACCATACTTTTGATCTGGCCGGTTTGGCGCTCAATCGTTTGGGTCAAAGTCTCAAACAGCTCGCGATTATCGGTGATTTGCTTACCAAACTTGTTGCGCAGACGCTCGGCTGAAAGTTGTATGGGGGTGAGCGGATTTTTGATCTCATGGGCGATGCGCCGCGCGATATCGGCCCAGGCACTGGTGCGCTGGGCTTGCACCAACTCCGAGACATCATCAAAGGTCACGACAGATCCAACATCGCCTTCGCCTGCCCGCTCGCGCGTGATCCTAACGGCGAAGGTCCGCTCATCATCACCAAACTGCTTTTTAACCTCGTGCTGGCCTTTGGCTTTGAGGTTGGTTTCCTCGCCCGCCTCCAGCGCCTCCCGGAACTCCGGCACGACATCTGTCAAAATTTTACCCACTGCATCCGCGCTGGTGATGCCAAGCAGCCGTTCCGCTGAGCGGCTGAGCAGGGTGACGCGGTCATTGCTATCGAGACCAATGACGCCAGCGGAAACGCCCGACAGCACCGCCTCGATAAAGTTGCGCCGCTCCGAGAGCTGGGCGTTGGTGGTGACAAGCGCGTCCTGCTGGCCTTTCAGTTCGCGCGTCATGTGGTTGAAGGTTTTGGACAGTCTGCGCAGATCGCCTTCGCCGCGCTTTTCGGGCAGTTCAATGAGAAGATTGCCGCGCGATATCTCTTGCGCGCCCGCGATCAGGCGGCGGATGGGGGCGACAAAACGGCCCGCGAACCACATGCCTGCCCAAATGGCGGCAAGCAGCGACGTCGTCGAAATCATGAAATAGATCAGGCCATGAGCGGCTTTCAAGCCGCCACGGCGCTTGCGCAATTCGTTATATTCATCGACGTTTTGCTCGGTACGCTGCAAATGCCCGATGACCTTTGCGCTGACACCGCGCGAGACGTAAAGATAGCGTCCTGGCATGGTGTCGAGCTTGGCAATCGCTGCAACGCGGTAGTTATCACTGCCCATGAGAAGCGGCACTTGCCCTGCTTCTGCCTGCTTGATCAGGTTACTCGACGGCACGACATACGGCAACTTGGGATCATCAATGGCGAGAACTGTTGGCACACCCTCGGCATCGATAACGTAGGCTGCCTGCAAGTCCCGCAGGCCCGCTTGGCCGATGAGAAATTTCTGGAAGGCTTCCGGATCGTCTTTAATGGTGTCGGCCGCGCCGTTAACGTCGCGCACCATATTGACGATGTCGGTGCGAATAATTTTGCCGTGCTCTTCAACATACTCTCTGGCGACTTCATAAGAGTTGTTGACGATGTCACGCATGCGGCTTGAGAAATTTCCATCTATGGCGCGTGAGAATGTAATCGTGGCGGCAATGGCCAGCAAAATTGCCGGCAGCGCGGCGATGACGCTGAACAGAGCAACGATGCGGGCGTGAAGCCTTGCGCCCGGCACGCGCTCTTTCCAAGCCCGCCGAAAACCGATGAGTTGCGTGACGATGATGATGAGCATCGCCAGGATGAGCGCGACGTTGATGAGCAGCGCGATCCACACCAGTTCGTTGCGCGGCGTGATCGGCGTCAGGCCGGTCAGAATAACGTAGCTGGCCAACGCCGAGATAACCGACAGCACCACAACCACGAGGCCAGTCCAGAACGCCCGGTCGGAAGGGTTGAGTGGGCTCTCGCCCTCTTCAATCAGTGTCGAGTCGGCAGGCACAACGGCACCGGACTCGGGCTTTGGCCCGGCCACATCACTTTTCGTGCCATTGGTGCCGTTCGCTTCCAAACTTCGTCCACCGTCCTATGTTGCAGCTCAGCCTCGTAATTTGGCCGCCCTCAGAGCTGGCCCGACACAACTTTGGGTCGCAGTTGCGTTGACGCCCTGCCACACCGCGCTGGGGCCGCCACACTCAGTTGTTACCAGACCCTGCAACTGTGACATTTTCGCGACAAGTGTGGCTTAGGCCCGGCAATTGGCCAGGTCAAGGACGATCATAGACTTGGATAAACGGCAGAGATCCCTTGGCAGGGTCAACCTTCGACCGTGCGCAGCACCCGGATGTTGAGATCGCGGATGCGGGCGCGCAGCGTGTTGCGGTTGAGGCCGAGCAATTCAGCCGCCTTGATCTGATTGCCGCGGGTTGCTGCCAGCGCCGCACTGAGCAGCGGCTTTTCAACGTCGCGAATGATGCGGTCATAAAGACCGGGCGGGGGCAGCTCCTGGCCGAAGGACGAAAAATATCGCGCGAGGTGGCGTTCCACCGCCTCACTCAGATCACCGCTATTGTCGTCTCCCGCAACCGAGTGCGGAGGCGCCGTGCTCGCCAGTTCCTGTTCGACGATGAGTGAGGTCAACGTCTCATTGGCATGCAGAGCCACGAGGCGGCGCACGACGTTTTCAAGTTCGCGGACGTTTCCGGGCCACGAATGGCCTTTGAGCCGGTCAATAGCACCGGACTCAATCGATTTCTGGCCCAAGCCTTCGCGTCCGGCTTGACGGAGAAAATGCCGGACCAGATCGCCAATGTCTTCCACGCGCTCACGCAATGGCGGCAAGCGCAGCGGCACCACGTTCAAGCGATAATAGAGATCTTCACGGAACAGGCCTTGCTGGATCTGATTTTTGAGATCGCGATGGGTAGCGGCAATAATGCGGACGTTGGTTTTTATTGGTGTGCGCCCGCCAACGGTGGTGTATTCGCCTTGCTGCAAGACGCGCAAAAGCCGGGTCTGGGCTTCAAGCGGCATGTCGCCAATTTCATCCAAAAACAGCGTGCCGCTTTCGGCTTGTTCAAAGCGGCCGGGCGAGCGCGACTGGGCACCGGTAAACGAGCCCTTCTCGTGGCCGAACAGTTCGCTTTCGATCAATTCGCGCGGAATGGCGGCCATGTTGATGGCAACAAACGGGCCCTGGCGGCGCTTGCCATAATCATGGAGAACGCGCGCGACCAATTCTTTGCCCGTGCCGCTTTCGCCTGTGATCATGACGGTTAGATCGGTTTGGGTCAGGCGGGCGAGAACGCGGTAAATTTCCTGCATTGGTGGTGAGCGGCCAATAAGGGGTAATTCATCGGCTTCAATCTCAGGACTCCCAGATGCCCGCTTCTTCGTTGGCTCTAATAGTGCGCGCGCCACCACGGCCACGACTTCATTCAAGTCAAAAGGCTTGGGCAGATATTCAAAAGCGCCCTTTTCAGCGGCGGTGAGCGCCGTCATCAGGGTATTCTGCGCGCTCATGACGATGATGGGGAGATCGGGGCGCAGCTTCTTGATGCGTGGAATCAAATCGAAGGCGTTTTCATCCGGCATGACGACATCGGTGATGATCACATCGCCTTCGCCTTGTGAGACCCAGCGCCAAAGTGTTGCGGCGTTGCCTGTGGCGCGCGGTGCATAGCCAGCGCGGGCCAAGGCCTGGTTGAGAACCGTGCGAATAGCAGTGTCGTCATCGGCGATCAGAATTGTGCCACGGGCCATGGGATTTTTCAGCCTCGCTCGGTATGAGAAGAAGAACGAACGCGCTCCTGCATGGGCAGGAGCACGCGGAAAATCGTGCGCTTGGGTTCGCTGTCACATTCGATGATGCCGCCGTGGTCGGAGATGATCTTGGCGACCAGCGCCAGGCCAAGCCCCGTGCCCGAGGGTTTCGTCGTGACAAACGGATCAAAGAGATTGGGTTTCAGATGATCGGGGATGCCGCCGCCATTGTCTTCGATCTGGATCATCAGTGGCAGGCTGACGCGCGTATCCGTTCCCGGCACGGACAAGCGGACACCTGGGCGAAACGCAGTCAACAAGGTGATGCGGCCGTTGTCGCGCTTGTCTCCGATGGCCTCACAGGCATTTTTGACGAGATTGAGAAACGTCTGCACCAGCTTGTCGCGATTGCCGAGAACAGCCGGGAGCGAAGGATCATATTCCTCGTGAAAGCGGATGCCGCGCCCGAAACCGGATTCGGCAAGTTTGCGGACATGATGAAGCACGTCATGAATGTTGACGGCGTCCTTTGATATCGGGCGTTCGTCGCCAAACACTTCCATGCGGTCGACAAGATCACGGATGCGGTCGGTCTCGGAGCAGATCAGCTGCGCCAGCGATCTATCCTCGTCTGATAAGCCCGGTTCTAAAAGTTGCGCGGCGCCACGAATACCCGACAACGGATTCTTGATTTCATGCGCCAAGACACTCGCCATCCCTGAAACCGAGCGGGCGGCGGCGCGATGCGTCAATTGCCGCTCGATCATCTGCGCCATTGAGCGCTGTTGCAGCATCACAAACATGGTGTCAGGCGCTTCCGGCATTGGCCCACCGTAGACGTCGATGAGTTTGGCGTGTGCAAAGCGCGGTGTGGCGATCTCGATGCCGTATTCGTTGACAGTCGCGCCGGTCGCTTGAATTTGCTCGATGAGGCCTAGCAACGGGCAGCCAAATGCCACGACTTCAGAAATTTTGGCCTTCTTGAGCATCGCCGCGCCCATCGAGAAGAAAGCTTCGGCAGCGCCGTTCGCAAACAGAATTGTGCCGTTGCGGGAAATGACCAGGATGGGATGAGGCAGTGCTGCGATTAGCAGATCCATGCCAACATCGACTTTGGCCGCTGTATGTGCGCTGACTGGAAGCGGTTTTTTTGATGTTGCTGCCTTGCCCCTCATGCCGCCAACTGCTCCGGTTCTGCGTAGAACGCTTGAAGTCCCTTGAGTACGGCGGCGGCATCCCACTCGGTGCACAGCTTTACGCGCCAGGCTTTGACGACAGCCTCTGGGCGGCCGCTGGAGGCCAGATACCAGCCGATGTGTTTGCGGGCGTTCTTGGTACCAAGGGCGCGGCCGTAGTGCGCAAACATCGCGTCAACGTGTTCGAGCGCGATTTGCGCTTGTTGATTGAGCGGCGGCGCACCGGGATCCATTTTGGTGGCAAGAAATTCAGCGATGCGGCCCGGCATCCAGGGCGCGCCATACGCGCCGCGTCCGATCATGACGCCTGCCGCGCCAGATTGTTTGAGAGCGTCAGCGGCGTCTCTGGCCGTCAAAATATCGCCGTTGACGACGACGGGAATTTTGACGGCTTCGACAACCGGGCGCACGGCGGCCCAATCGGCTTTGCCTTTGAAGAATTGCTGGCGGGTGCGGCCATGCACGGTGATGAGCTGCACGCCCTCAAGCTCTGCGCGCTGGGCGAGGTCTGGGGCGTTGCGCGATCCGTCATCCCAGCCAAGGCGCATTTTGAGTGTGACCGGCACGTTGACGGCGGCGATGACGGCGGCAATCAGCGACTGCGCGTGATCGAGATCGCGCATCAGGGCGGACCCCGACAGCCTGCCGGTCACTTCCTTGGCTGGGCAGCCCATGTTGATGTCAATGACATCGGCGCCCTTCTCGACTGCGATGCGCGCGCCCTCGGCCATCCAATGGGCTTCCCGTCCTGCCAGCTGGACAACAAAGGGTGACAATTCCCGGCCCTCGGCCCGGCGCAGAACATCGGCGCGGCTGCGGACCAGTTCTTCACTCGCAATCATCTCGGAAACGACCAGCCCAGCACCGAGGCGGTGGGCAATCCGGCGAAAAGGCAAGTCTGTGACGCCCGACATCGGCGCCAGCACGACGCGGTTGCGTGCGGGGATGAGCCCAAGAGCTGGAAGCGAATTTTCACCGGAATACATTGCTTTGCCTACTTAATGGGCATAATTATTTAGTGCCTTGGACTTAGGCACACTATGTCGGCTCGGGCGCTTTCGCAAGTGCAAACAAGGCTTTTCCTCATTGCTGTATTGCCGCTGCCGGTCTACCCCTCGCCTCAGCACGCTGCCCTTAGGAGCCCGAATTGAACATCGCAGCCTTAATTGTGGCGGCTGGACGCGGCGCGCGGGCTGGCGGGGACATCCCGAAGCAGTACGCGGCACTTGGCGGTGTTCCGGTTCTAACACACACGCTGGCTACGTTTTTAGGCCACGAGCAGATCGCACGTGTTCAGGTGGTCATCCATCCTGACGACACCGCACTCTATGACAGCGCCGTCAAAGAACTAGCCGGCAAGGTC
Organism: Hyphomicrobium sp.; assembly: GCA_043746825.1. GTDB lineage: Bacteria > Pseudomonadota > Alphaproteobacteria > Rhizobiales > Hyphomicrobiaceae > Hyphomicrobium_B. Next base: position 11,019 of record JAYTQI010000115.1, read on the forward strand.
ATGCCACCCGCGTTTGGTGCTGCGACACGTCAGGCTTCCGTTTGCGCGGGGCTCGAAGCTTTAGCCTTTCACCCACCGGACCTCGTTTTGATCCACGACGCCGCAAGGCCGCTTGTCGATGCGAGAACAATCTCAGATGTCATCGCCGCGCTGAGACAGTACCCCGCGGCTATCGCCGCACTTCCCTTGGCCGACACCTTGAAGCGCGCGCGCGCCGATAAAACGATTTTGGAAACAGTCGGACGTCTTGACTTGTGGCGGGCTCAAACTCCGCAGGGCTTCCATTTCGGGGCCATTTTAAAGGCCCATCGTGATGCGAGCGCGCAGAATAAGACCGACTTTACCGACGATGCGGCCATCGCCGAATGGGCGGGGCTCAAGGTTGCGCTGGTTGAAGGTTCAGCCCGCAACATCAAGATCACGACGGCCGAGGAGTTGGCGCAGGTGGAT
>JAYTQI010000116.1:0-2236 GCA_043746825.1 Hyphomicrobium sp.
GGTCGTGGTTTGGGAGACGGCAGTTAGCTTGGGCGGCCCCGGCGCCGCCTCAAGCAACGACTTCTAAGCCCTTACTCTTGACCAGGGCGAGCAGCTTAAGTGCCATACGGCTCGGGCTTTTGTCGCCGCACTCCCATTTGGATACGAGACCAGTGGTCACGCCAATATGGTGTGCGAAAACGGCTTGACTGACGCCAGACTTTTCACGGATTGCGCGAATCTCCGCAGCCGTGAGTGGTTCAATCCTGGTCAGGCAGCGACGGTCAAACTCACGCATGGTCTGCTTGTCCACGGCGCCGATCTCGTGCAAATCAGCCATCGAACGATGCATAGTGCCTGCGATCTTGCTCCTGTATTTCCTAGGCATCGCACATCACCTCCTCGATTTTTTGCCTTCAGCGCGGCGGCGATCAGCTTGTCAGTCAGACCCATGAGGGCTGCGGCATAAGACGCTACATCGTTCAAATCATCATCAGCAATATTGTCCATCTCGTTCTTGGCAAAGCCGTAGACGAAGAAGCTTCGGTTGCCATGCTGGAAAGCTATGATCGTGCGAAAGCCCCCGGAGCGACCTTGCCCCTTACGCGGGATGCATTGCTTGATCAGACCGCGGCCGAGATTTGCATCCATGATACCACGCGTGGCACGCGCAATCGCGGCGCAAAGCTCGTCATCGCTGATCTTCTCCTTGCGCGCAAACCGTTTGAACTCCTTCGTCTTGAAGACCCGCAAACCACGTCCTCCGGCAATTGCAAAAATATATGTCACCCAGTGATATAATTCAATGGTAACTATCCGCCACTTTAATTGTCACCCTCTTGGCCCATGGCAGGAATCCGGCCAGCGCGTTAACTCCGGACGCTAATTGGTCATCCCCCGCCATTCGAGGCCAAAAATATCGCAGATGGGCCAGCTGTTTCGATCCTTTCGCAATTGGCAACCCAAAGGCGCTGCTGACAGCGGCAAACAGCGTTTGTACCGCCTCTGCTGGGTTCTGGCTGCCGTCCGCAGCGACGAATGCTACCAGCTCGGCATCAAGTTGGTTGACGCTCACGCCAGCGGCCAAGGCACGACCGCTGGGTCGATTTGCGGTGCGCCGATCGATCTGATCGACAGTAGCTGCGCCGGTCCGGGCGGCCCTCTCGGGCCGCTCGGCGGGGCCGGTTCCCTGATTTCAGGCGATATGGAACTTATTCGTGGATTTTGATTGCAAATTTACTGTTTGATCGTCAAAATACAAGGATGTTAAAGCGCCGCCTCCTCTCCGAAGTCAGCCTCGCACTGGACCGCCAGCCAGCCGTGGTGGACTTCCCCCGCGAAAGTGGAGGGCTTTTCTGATAGATTGAGAGCATCAGGGGAGCAGCATGAGCAAGATCAAGAGCGACGTTACCGGTAACAAAAAGCGGGTGGTGCACGACGACGCGTTCAAGCGTGAGGCTGTGCGGATTTTGGCCACCGGTGGTCGGACTGTAGAAGAGGTTGCTGCCAATCTGGGCATTGGCCGGTCGACGTTGAGCAAGTGGAAAACGAAGTTGGACCGCGCCGAATTGATGGCTGGGCCACATGATGATGTTGAAAAAGAGCTGAAACGTCTGCGTCGCGAGAACGAGCTTCTGCGTGCGGAACGAGACCTGCTAAAAAAAGCGACCGTCTTCTTCGCCAAGGAAACCAGTCGATGAGCTTTCAGCTGATCGATGCCGAGAAGACAGTGATCCCCATCGAAACGGCGTGCAGCGTTTTGGACGTCAGCACGAGCGGTTACTACGCATGGAAAAACCGTAAGGCGAGTCTGCGGCAACAACGCGACATGCTTCTGCTGGCGCATGTGCGTTCACAGTTTTTAAACTCAAACGAGACCTATGGCAGCCCCCGCATGCACGCTGAACTAAACGAAGAAGGAATAGAAGTCGGGCTGCATCGTGTCGCGCGCATCATGCAGGAAAATGGCTTGAAAGCTCGACAAAAGACGCGCTTCAAGAAAACGACGGATAGTGATCACGGTGGCCCCGTGGCGCCTAATCTTCTCGACCAGGATTTTTCAGCCGACGGTCCCAACGAGAAGTGGGGTGTCGACATCTCGTACGTGTGGACGGCCGAAGGTTGGCTCTATCTGGCGATCGTGCTCGACCTGTTCTCGCGCAAAATTGTTGGCTGGGCGATCTCGGATAGAATGAAAAGAGGCTTGGCGATGGAAGCGTTGCGACGCGCGATCGTGCTACGTCGACCACCGCCCGGG
>JAYTQI010000117.1:0-2234 GCA_043746825.1 Hyphomicrobium sp.
GCCAAAATCGACGGGGCCAAGGCTGTTGTCGAGGGGCACATTATCCAATTGACTCGCGGCTACGCATCCTTGGCTGGCACAAACGACATAACGGAAATCGGCATCCGGCCAGAATTCGCGACCCTGAGCGCGCAAGGGCAGGGTTTACCAGTAACGGTCGAAAGAATAGAGGATCAGGGCCGCGTCCGTTACGCCAAAGTCCGCTTGGGCGCGTTAAAGCTTTCGGCGCGCATGCCTGAAGGCGTCGCCATCAACGGTACGTCAGCCAGTGTTGTCTTTGATCCCGCTATGATCCACGTCTACGCCAACAGTCAGCGCGTAGCTGGGCGCGAACTGGGGGCGCACTGATGGTTAAGCCACAAAACAACCGCGCTTGGCTGCTGGTCCTTCCGGCATTTCTGCTTGTGGCGTTTAATGCCATTATTCCCTTGATGACGGTCGTCAACTATTCGGTGCAGGACTCCTTTGGTAACAACGAGTTCTTCTGGAATGGCGTTGGCTGGTACAAGGAACTCCTTGATCCCGCCACCCAATTGGGAGAGCGGTTTTATGCGTCGCTCGCGCGAAACCTGCTTTATTCCGCACTTGTGATTTTGATTGAGGTTCCGCTTGGCATTGCGGTGGCACTCGCCATGCCGAAGAAGGGCTGGACGGTTGCCGCCTGCCTCATCATCCTGGCGCTGCCGCTGTTGATCCCTTGGAATGTTGTCGGCACGATCTGGCAGATCTTTGCGCGTGAAGACATCGGCCTGCTTGGCTCGTTCGTCAACAAAACGCTCCACATTGATTACAATTATACCAGTGGCGTGCTCTCGGCCTGGGCCACCATCATCGCTATGGATGTTTGGCACTGGACCAGTTTGATCGCATTGCTTTGCTATGCCGGGCTCAAATCCATTCCCGATAACTTCTATCAAGCTGCGCGCATCGACGGCGCTTCGCGCTGGGCTATTTTCCGCAACATCGAATTACCCAAGTTGCGCCGGGTTCTGCTTATTGGTGTGTTGCTGCGCTTCATGGACAGCTTCATGGTCTACACCGAGCCGTTTGTCGTAACCGGTGGCGGTCCAGGAAACTCGACGACCGTGCTTTCTATTGACCTCGTCAAGATTGCTCTCGGCCAATTCGACATCGGCAAGGCTGCGGCGATGTCGATTGTCTACAACCTGATCGTACTCGCCGTGTGCTGGATCTTCTATACGGTCATGACGCAAGTTGATGCCGAAGACAAAGCCGAAGGGAGGTCATGATGCGCTCCAACCGTCTCGTCATGGGCTTCTATTTGCTGTTCCTGCTCATCCCGATCTATTGGCTGTTGATGATGAGCCTCAAGACCAACACTGAGATTCTCAGCAGCGGCATTACATTTGTTCCTAAGGTGCCGACGCTCGCCAACTACAAAACGATCTTTACCGATCCGTCCTGGTACATGGGCTACGTCAACAGTTTGATCTACGTGCTGATTAATACCGTGCTTGCGATATCTGTGGCACTGCCTGCCGCCTACGCGTTTTCTCGCTATCATTTCCTTGGCGACAAGCACCTGTTTTTCTGGTTCTTGACCAACCGCATGGCGCCGCCCGCCGTGTTCGCGCTCCCCTTCTTCAATCTCTATTCGGCGATTGGCCTGTTTAATACCCATTGGGCGGTGGCGTTAGCGCACTGCATCTTCAATGTGCCGCTGGCGATTTGGATTCTCGAAGGCTTCATGTCGGGCGTGCCGCGCGAAATCGACGAGACGGCCTATCTCGATGGTTATGGCTTCTTCCGCTTTTTCTTCAAAATTTTCACACCCCTGATAGCGAGTGGCATCGGTGTCGCGGCGTTCTTCTGCTTCATGTTCTCGTGGGTTGAGCTGCTGATGGCGCGCACGCTCACCAACAATATGGCGATTTCTTCGATCATGACCCGCACAGCCTCTGCTGCGGGTATGGATTGGGGTGTGCTGGCTGCTGCTGGCATCCTGACTTTGGTGCCAGGCGTGCTGGTGATCTGGTTTGTAAGAGACTATATCGCCAAGGGCTTTGCCCTGGGGAGGGTATAATGAATTTAGCCTGGATGGCTTGGAGTCCGGCAACTGCGGCTTTCTTCGCGGTCATCATCTCGCTTCTCGCGCTGATGTCGTTTCTCGCCATCCGCTATCCGGAGACCGCGCGCGTTGGGGCATTGGGAATTGCCACGACACGGGGCGACCGGCTTTTTATTTCGTTGCTGTCTGCAGCCTTCATTCATCT